>JAPPMR010000284.1 GCA_028818995.1 Candidatus Poribacteria bacterium
CCGTTACCCGTTCTATAGTTTCTCCCCGGACGGTAAAAAGATTGCCTACACACCGCTTCATGAAGGCGTATTTGTTGCGGATATTGATGGCGGGAACCACGAAAAAGTCGTCGATCAGATTCAAGAAGGCATATTTATTGTCAATGCTAATGGGATAAACCTCTTAGAAAAAGCCAATCGCGACCTGCGACAGTTTTTTCAAGTAGATTGGTCCCCGAATGGCAAATATCTTGTATTCTCTGTTGATACAGGTTTTGGTAATTTTGGGCTTTACATCTATTCCTTTGCGTCCCAGAAAGTGCGACGTTTAGTGCTTTTGCCGGATAGTCTCCCTATTTTACCACGTTGGGTTGGTGATTCGCTGCCAGTGGAACCGTTAAACAAGATGACTGTGACGTGGGGAGCCATCAAGGTTTCAAATTGATCTGTCCCCCAAAACCTGCTACCATACCCCAATGCCACAACTCAACCTCAAACCGAACCGAAATACGATAAACTGAAGTCCATCCAAACGCCAGGGATATAGGTAGATTGGCGCGTCGAGAAGATGAAACTCTCCAAAGACAAGACGCAGCTGCAATACAACGACTTCCTCACACTCGACGGCATCCCGCCAGAGGTCTACGACTATCGGCTCGGCACGCGTTCGGCGTTGGAGTGGATCGTAGATCAGTATCGCGTCAAGACCGACAGACGGAGCGGCATCCTCAACGACCCGAACCATGAAGCGGAGCCGCGATGTATTGTGGACCTGATTGCCCGCGTCATCACCGTCAGCCTAAAAACGGTCGAGATCGTCAAAAACCTCCCACCCCTATAAGTTAACTGCAAGTCCCCCTGATAAGGGGGATTTAGGGGGTTATCAATTAGCAGGTAAGGATGTATAATCCTGAACATCCTTGAATCCTGTAAATCCTGCTTCAGACAATTAACACCGCAAATTACCCAATTATAGTAAAACCCGAAAATATGTAGACAGTTGGTGAGCGAACCAACCCTCACCGCTGCTGGCGAGGGTGTTTTTGCTGGGGTGTTTCTTCTAGGATCCTCGCCTCTTCGCAATGTCCAAGTAATTATGGGCTTTACTATAAACTCTGAAACTTCATAAAGATTGTGCCTACCGATAACTGACAACTCATAACTAATACCATTTCTGATTGAAATTGTAGCATAGACTGTTAGTCTGTGTACTAAGGTGCGGTTAATGTGATATAAACTTTTAGAAATGGTATAATGTGGGAAGGGTTTCTAACCCCAAGACCTTTCTCTTGGAATAAAAAAAGGGACTGGTAAAACCAGTCCCCGTTTCATGTCCTACTGTATTTTAGGTGCTACGCCGCTAACGCTGAGACCGCATCGTCCTCACTGTCGAAATGTTCAAAGAGGCTCACGATCCGGCTCAGTGCCACCAAATCTTTGATGTGTTTGCCGACATGGATAACGCCGATACGACCTTGCTTTCGTTCCGCGGCGGCACGTGCCTCCATAAGCGCAACGAGTCCAGAACTGTCAATCTTATTAACATGCTCGAAATTGATAAGAATGCGTGGTGTGTCTGAGGCTTCTATCTGGGGTGCGATTGCCTCCCGTAATTCTGATACAGAGGGTCCTACTATTTTTCCGGTGGGTTCCAAAATTGCGATGCCGTTTTGCTGACGAATTTGGGTTGTTATCGTTCGTTCTCCTTTTTCGTTTTCTATAACAGTGGAAACATCCTTCATCTTTCTAAACCCTTCATACTCTCTAAACGTCCAATTGAGATATCCGTTACGTTAGTTAGATTCTATGGAAAAAAGCTCGTTTTCTATTAGACGTGGGTTTGATTCCATTGGAAGCAATCCGCCTGTTCCTGTTAGGGAGAACCCACGACGTGTGTCCACCACTTTTAACGCCGTTTTTTCTGCAAAAAATGTGTGGATTATGGTAGAATAGGAATAAACTGTGAGTCCTGATACGATGAGGCATGCGGTTTAAAATCGCACCGACAAACGCCAAAGTTATGAAAATCACCGACGTTAAAACTTACAACTTACGTTATCCACTTATTGAACCCTTCGCGAATTCACGCGGTTGGACAGGCACACGGACCGCCGTTGTCGTCGAGATTCGTACGGATGCCGGGATTACGGGGTGGGGCGAGGGTGTAAGCACTCCATCCGCCGCAGCAATCGAAACACACCTGATTGGACAGTCGCCATTTGAGACA
>JAPPMR010000832.1 GCA_028818995.1 Candidatus Poribacteria bacterium
GGAGAAAATTATGTCAACTGGCAAAACTCTCATATTTTCACATGGTGCGGGCGAAATCCCGGTTTCATCAATGCAGAATTGGCGTATTGTAATCTCTGATGATGTAACTGCTTCCGAAAGATATGCTGCCGAAGAATTCCAAAAATGGTTCAATCAAGCAACCTCGTTTGCATTACCACTTGAGACAACAGAGGAAAACACCAACCACAATGAAGGGCAGGTTAATATCAGTGCATCTCCCGCTATGGACGATGAGGAAATTCACATCACTGTTGAAAATAACCAAATTCAGATCTGTGGTGGCTTACCGAGAGGTGTTCTCTATGCTGTATACCAGTTTCTTGAAGAACTGGTTGGTATCCGATTTTTAACCGCTGACCATACATACATTCCAGATGCGTCTGAACTGGTAATCCCTTGCGGTAGTTATACATATAATCCACCATTTTCATTCCGCTGGAGTTATTATCGAGAGAATTCAAATGCCCCAGAGTTCGCAGCAAAACGTAAAGTCAACACCGTTACGGATGCTGAAAATCTCGGTGGAAAAACGGGTCAACAACTTATCAATCATTCATTTCATGTGTTAGTACCGTATGGCACGTATGGCGAAAGTCATCCGGAGTATTATGCTTTAGTTGATGGAAAGAGAGACACCAATACCCACGGTGGTGGACCACAGTTGTGCGTTACCAATCCCGAAGTGATTGAGGTCGCTGCTACAACAGCAATCCAACGCCTCACTGACAACCCTAATGTAGCGAACATCAGCGTCAGTCAAGCAGATACAGCTGCATATTGCCGATGTGAACCTTGCGAAGAATTAAACGAAGCGGAAAACACACCGATGGGTTCACAGTTGACGTTTGTCAATGCAGTTGCGGAACGCATCGAAAAAGTCCACCCCAATGTCAAAGTTGGAACGCTTGCGTATTGGTATACCCGAAAACCACCTATGACTGTTACGCCACGAGATAACGTTCAGATTCAACTCTGTAGTATTGAATGTTGCACGCTCCATGCCATAGACAACCCAGATTGTGAACAGAATCAGGCGTTTTGTGCGGATACGAACGAATGGGGAAAAATGTGTAATGACATCTGGATTTGGAATTATAACACTAACTTCCGTTCCTACGATTTACCGTTTCCAAATCTACGGAGTATTGGACCTAACGTCCGCTACTTTTGGCAGAACAATGCTAAAGGTGTTTTCATGCAGGCAAATGGCAATGGGTTAACGGGAGAATTCTCCGATTTACGAAATTATCTAATTTCTCGTCTCCTCTGGAATCCACATCTTGACGATCAAGAAATCTTAACCGAATTTGTGGAACTTCACTATGAATCTGCTGCACCTGCTATTTTGGCTTATATCAATTTTCTCCACGAAAACGTTGAGGAGAGAAACCTCCACCCGAGGTGTTTTCCAAGCCCAGAGGATGTAGGTTTAGATGCAGAAAGCGCACAACAAGTGTTTGACTATTTCCAAGAGGCGTTGGCACTCGCAGCAAATTCTGAAATCCAAGCACGTGTCGAAAAAGCCTCTATTCCTGTGTATAAAGCGATGTTGGTTGCCGGTGGTGAAATTGCCCCGAAACGGCGGCGCGCCTTGATCGCTGAGTATATTGCACTGTGTAAACGCTATGGATTGACACACACAGCAGAAACGCAACCCGCTGAAGACTATTTTGAAGAACTGCACAAGCAATAGAAGTTAGATATTGTTATTCCACAACCAGAGGTATTCAATTGTCGGTTTTTTACCTGTTTTAATCGAAAGGTCGCGAGCTGGAGCTCGCTCCTACAGGAAGAGGCTTTTTAGAGTAGGAAGAATTTTGGAAAATTGAATGGTTCTGATCCTGCAACTGAGCCATTCAATTGTCGAGTTTTCCATTTAATTGTATTGTAGGAGGGAACTCCGATTCCCGACTATCAGTGTGTCGCGATTCGGAGATCGCTCCTACAAGAAGAAACAGATGTAGCCTGTACGATTATTGGAGAATTGAATGCCTTTGGATCCCGCAACAGGGTTATTCAGTTTTCAATATTTTTGATGTTTTTTTGCTATGACGTTAATTTTATGTGTTGCCATCTTGTCCGTGTTTTTAGTCCCGTAGGGACGATATGTTTATAGAAAAATGTTATCTACCTCTCTTGAGTTCCGTAGGAACGGCATAGAAGACTTAACATATCGTC
>JAPPMR010000864.1 GCA_028818995.1 Candidatus Poribacteria bacterium
GGGTCCACCCTGATTCAAATCGGAGCCAATACGCTACGACAATTGCGGTGGCAACGAAGCAGAGATCAAATAAAACCGTGAGCGCGATGAGCAAATGATCGAGCGTTTTGTTGTTCATTGCCTAATTTCATAGAGCATCTTTGAGATGTCCGTTTATTTTTATAATTCACCGTCGTTAGCACCCTCAAAAAGAGTTTCTTGTCTGTTGTCTTTTTCGTCATTTGTAGGACGATATTTCCCCATATTTTTGCCCTGTACTCTACGTTCCTGAGCAGTTGTCTCCACGTTATGCAGCGCGATCTCCTCCTGGATTTTAGGTATTTCATTAGGGGCCTTCTCCAATCTGTTACACGCCATTTCCACATAAGCCTCGCTTCTGTCAATCCCGATGTATTTATGTCCCAGAAGTTTTGCTGCAACAGCAGTCGTGCCACTACCAACGTAAGGGTCCAGGACAATGCCTTGTGTTTCTGTTCCCAAGATGGATATAATCACACGGGCTGGCAACCAGAGGGGAAAAGGTGCCGGATGCGGATTCTTTCTGCCATCCTCAGGTGCACCGCGCCAGATAGATGTCAACTTCGCATCGCTGGATTTCAATTCTTTGCCAATTAAGTAATTCCCAATGGGTTTATACAGCCAATAAATGCGTTCCTCTACTTGCCAAAACCGCCAGCCTCGAATGTTTGCTGCGATGACCCTGTCCCAGATGATTTCTTGTTTGACTGTCCATTCTGTTTTCCGCAACCAGTCCATAGGATGGTACATGTTGCCTCTCTCCCATCGGACTTTATGATTATAAAAAAACGAACCCCCTGGCGCGGTTACACGGTAAATTTCATTCAGCACATTTATTTGGTTCTGCTGATACTCAGGTTCCGGCACGGCATCTTTGTAGGTATCGTAGACAACATTTTTTACGAGCCAGCCTTTTTGCTTTTCTTGCTTATTATAGGGGGGTGAAGTCACACCGACATTGACGACATTATCATCTATTTTATCCAGAACATTGAGGATATCACCTTCAATGAGTTTACCTTCGCCGAGCGTGTCCGCTGTAATTTTTTTAGTCTCCAGCGTGCTGTCTTTAAGAAAGTGTTGGTTCGTAATATTCATTAGACCGTTTTCTCCAAATGTTTGAATAGGGCTCTTGTCATGTATGGCTGTGCCTTAATTAGTTCTTGCCTGGGCGCGGTATAAATTATTTCCAAGCTCTCTGCGTCCTTGTAGTGGATAAATGAAAATTCTGCACTTCGCAGGTACTGACCGGTAATATCACCATTGGGAAATCGACGTTCAAGTTGTTTTTGCAATCGGGATGTAAAACTTGGTTCGTCGAAACTAAACTCGAATATATAAATGAGGAGTCCATCAACAAAACCAGCAACCAACATATTGAGATATTCTTCTTGGTGCTCTTGGAACCTTGCCCAAGTATAGTCTGTGAAGTTACCACCACCATTTAGTTTAGTTGGATTCTTAGCTGTGGAATTCGTACGGTAATTACGGGGTTTGATTTCGCAGTGTTCGACTGCTCCTGTAAGGGTATCTTGTCGAAAGCCGTTATAGCCTAGCTTTTCTCGGTCAGATTGATACCCAGCTACCGTAGCTACAGCTAACTCACGCATAGTAGAAGAATTTAGATCATTGAAATACTTCGTGAGAAGATCTAAAAGCATAGCGATCAGATTGTGTTTAGATTTGCCGTGTAGGCTGTTGCTAACTTCGGCAGGTTCCTTAGTAGTATAATCTATAATGAGTTGTAAAAGATCCTCGTTCACGTCTGCATTACTCCTATTTCATAATCGTGAGACAGTTACTCTAGCAGAATTTCTTCATGACACCCCACTTGCGAGGATTCATTTAGAAACTTCTAAAAGATGTCAGTATCTCTATGGTTATACTCTTAGTATGCTTCTCCCACATATAAAAGCGCGTACCCAGGTTGACAATGATGATGTTAACTTACACCACTTCAGTAAATCCCAAAACCCTAATTGTGTATGTGAACGTCTTACCATCAATAAATTTGCCCTATGACGTTTATCAAGGTCTATGATGGCATTTTAACACGTTTAAAGTAAATTCTTCAAGTGAAAAATTACCTTGCACATTTCAAGGAAATTATGCTGATAAATTGCGCGCAATGTGCTATGCTATCACAATAGATTTCTGTATCGCAAGTTTCGACGGGGC
>JAPPMR010000128.1 GCA_028818995.1 Candidatus Poribacteria bacterium
TCCTTGAGATGTGCATGAATCATTGTCGGTTTCATTTGATTGTATGCATCGGGATATGGCGTTTCACCGTCCTTTGCGTGTGCTTCATTCGCGGGGTCCCAAATGCCGCGTATGTTTGGAGAGGCTATTTCTTCAATAAATTGCGCAGTGAGTTTGGCAGTACTAAGGGAAGTTGTGGATTCATTCTCCATGCCAAGTACGATGCCTTCACCATCAATTATTCGACGCGGTTCATCGTAAGAAGCGATTATTTCGTCCCAACGCTCTTCTGTTTTACCGGTATCCCAAAAAACGAAAGTGCGGATCAGATTTGTGTCAAACGCTTTGGCAGTACGGATACACCCTTTCAGGATATCAAGATGTTCTTTACGTTCTTCTGCGTTGTCCATATCGCATTTGAAGAACGGGGATGCCACACCAATAATCTCAATGTCTGTGCCGTCAAGCAGACGTTTCATTTCGTCAATGTCAGTATCGGTAAGTTGATGCGGGAGTTTGTCCCATACTGAGCGGATTTCGATAGAATCAAGGTTGAATTCTTGGACAAAATTGACTACGGTAGCGAAGTCCTGTGAGACCTCATCTCCGATAACACCGATTTTAAACATATCTATTATCTCCTTTTGAACTTTTATGATATATTAGCATGGGAGGAGATAATTGGCAAGCGGGATTTTTAGGAGGGGTGTGTAAAGTTTTGGCATGTGTTGTCTGAATTGCAGATTTAGCGGATGACGCTGATTACACAGATTTTTGGTGTTGTTATATAAACATATCGCCCCTAATGAAGTTTAAGTAAATATTTCAGTAGGGCGAGGTTAGGAAACCTCGCCAGCAGCAATTGTACATCTCTGCTGGCAAGGCGAGGAATACCTAAATGGTATTCACATCGTTGATTACTTCCTAACCTCGCCGAATTACCCAATTTATTTTTGATCTTCATTAGGCATTTCCCGTATGGTATTCGGTGGGTCGCGAGCTGGAGCTCGCTCCTACAAAGAAATCGGGGTTACAAACCCCTCCTACAAGAGCACTACGCGACAATTGAATGCTTCTGCCTTATTCTGATTTTTTGCTTGTTTTTGAAATGGTAGCATGTTATTATATTATCAATGCTCACCATCAAGACGATAAGAGAGTTGGGGAAACGATACACGTGAAGATGGATTAGGACATAAGAGTGTTTACTGAAAAAACGTATTGTAGTTCAAAAAGAATCGATTGGAACAGATATTTTACATATTATAGTAAAATCCATAATTACCTTTACATTGGCGAGGTTAGGAAACCTCGCCAGCAGGGTGTGGGCGGATTGTTGTTCGTTGAAATGTGAACATATTTTCGAATTCTACTATAACATCTTAACATAGTCAAAAACTTACACTTATCCCGCAGGTGCAGATTGTTTTGACGCTTGTAGCGGGGCAGATTAAGGAGAAGCATACGTTGGCATAGTTGCTTGCGTTCAAAATGCAGTAAAAATACATGAAATCAGGTTTATGGATCCCCGAATATGATACACCAGAATTATGGCATGATGAAATTTCGCGGCGTAGTTTTTTTAAGTATGGCGTAAGTAGTTTTCTTGGGCTCGTTGCCATGCAACACTTTGGTGCTGCGGGCAACGCACAACTTGAAAAGGTTATACCACGCGCGAAACATTGTATAGTCATGTTTATGAGCGGTGGACCGAGTCAATTAGATACCTTTGACCCAAAAGACCCTTCAGTGGAAAATAGTGGACCATTCAAGCCAATTCAAACAAGTGTCAAAGGTGTTGAGTTCTCAGAACATTTACCCCTTGTCGCTGAACAAGCACATCATCTTTCTGTCATTCGCTCAATGGTCTCTCGCGAAGGCAACCATGAACGAGCACGCTATTTACTGCATACCGGATATGCCCCTGGTGGTGCAGTTCGTCACCCGACCTTAGGCTCATTAACATCATATTACCTTGATGACGATGAATCGCATTTACCCAGTTGCGTTAACATCAACTCGCCGACATATTCAGGTGGATTCCTTGGTGCTTCACACGATCCTTTTGTCGTAAATAACCCGTTGGAAAAGGTTGAAGATATTGAATATCCAGCACAAATGGATACACACCGTTTTCGTGAACGTCTCAAAATGCTTAAAAACCTTGAGAAAGATTTTATCTCCAAACGTACTGGACGAGGAACGGAAG
>JAPPMR010001002.1 GCA_028818995.1 Candidatus Poribacteria bacterium
CGCCGTATCTATCAGATTGGAAAAGACAGCGATGTTGACATCGTCATTACAGAAATCGGTGGTACTATTGGGGATTTTGAAACACCTCCGTTTGTTGAAGCTATCCGACAAATGGCTGTTGAGGTCGGGCGCGAAAATACTCTATTCCTCCACGTTTCGCTTATCTACACCTTACCCAGCGGGGAAAGCAAAAGTAAACCTACTCAACACAGCATTAGGAAACTCCAAGAATTGGGTTTACATCCTGATTTGTTATTATGCCGCACGAGTCAACACATTGAAGAAAGCGTCCGTAGAAAGATTGCGCTTCTCTGCGGTATCAGTGAAGATTTTATTTTAGAAGGTTTAGATACAAAATGCGTAGACGAAATCCCACTCAATTTTGAAGAACAGGGTATGGGACATCTCGTCGCGAAGAAATTAGGTCTTGAGCGGCGCGCAACATTGGATGCTGAATGGATAGCCATGGTGGAAAGACTTAAAAATCCTAAACACACGACTAACATCGCTATTGTAGGAAAATATACTACAGGGAACGATGCCTATATCAGTGTCCAAGAGGCTATTAAACATGGTGGCATTGCCAATGAAGCAGAGGTTCATATTGAATGGATAGAAGCTGAGTCGTTGACAGACCATTCTAATCTTGATAAACCGTTTGAAAACATTGACGGAATTTTAGTGCCCGGTGGATTCGGTGATCGTGGCATTGAAGGAATGATTACAGCGGTTAAATATGCACGTGAAAATCGTATCCCTTATTTTGGATTATGTCTCGGCATGCAATGTCTTGTGATTGAATTTGCACGGCACGTTGCGAACTTAAAAAATGCAAACAGCACCGAAGTTGATGAGAAAACTCCGTTCCCTGTCATAGATTTGATGTTAGAACAACGTTCAATAGCCGATAAAGGCGCTACCATGCGGCTCGGACATTATCCGTGTGTCCTTAAAGAAGATACCAAGAGTTATGAAGCGTATCAGCAACCTATTATTTTAGAACGGCATAGGCATCGCTATGAATTGAATAACGATTTCCGTACAGAATTAAAAGATGCAGGACTCAGCTTCAGTGGGGTGTCCCCTGATGGAAATCTTGTTGAAATTGCAGAGGTGGCTGATCACCCATGGATGGTCGGTTCACAATTCCATCCTGAATTTCAATCCAAACCTCTTGACCCGCACCCGCTATTCCGTGAATTTATTGCAGCGGTATTATCATATCAACAGGCAAATAATGATTAGGGAGAGGAATCATGAACAACGTTGCTACAGTTCGCTCCGGTGCTTGGCACGGAGATAACGAACTAACGCTGAATTTTCCAACCAACTGGGAAGTGGAGATGCTAAACCCTACGGACGCACCATCACTTTCTGACGCACAAATTGAACAAGCATTCGCAGAACCAATCGGTACAAAACGCATCGCTGAACTCGCGAAAGGTAAAAAGAGCGCTGCCATTATCGTTGATGACCTAAGCCGTCCTACTCCTGCATTTAAAGTTATTCCATTTCTGCTGCGCGAACTTTTCGCAGCAGGTGTACCAAAATCAGAAATTCGATTCGTAGTTGGTGTAGGCGCGCACCGTCCTATTTCCGAAGAAGAGATGGCAAAGAAAGTTGGCGCTGACATCGCAGCAGAATATGAGATTACCAACCATAATTTCCTGAGTAGTGATCTTCGTGCGTTGGGACACCTTGAAAACGGCACGCCTGTCTATATCAATCGAACTGTTGCAGACGCTGACTTTAAAATTTGTCTTGGAGGTATTTATCCCCACAGTTCAGTCGGTTTTAGTGGTGGTGCGAAACTTATTGTTCCCGGTACCGCTGGATTTTCCTCTATGTACTATTTCCATACCTTCCCAGAAGGACGCGGTCCCGCAGTGATTGAGGGACAAAGCGATGAACCAGATCGTCGCGATACTCTTGAGATGGCAGCAGCGGTTCTTGGTCTTGATGCAATTGCGAATGTTGTTCTTAATAGTCAACGTGAAATTTGTGGGTTGTTCGTGGGAGATTTCATTAAAGCACACCGTAAAGGCGCACATTTTGCTAAGGACATCTACAAAACGGAAATATCGGAATCAACCCGAACGGAAAGCGATCTTGTTGTGATTAACTGCTACCCGCTTGATGCTGATGCAATTCAACTTGATAAGGCACTTGCGGCTTTTTCCTATTTT
>JAPPMR010000617.1 GCA_028818995.1 Candidatus Poribacteria bacterium
CTCTTAAGAAGTATAAATTAAAATCATCTGATAACCTGAAATCTATTGTTCAACAGGTCCATGGTGCTGCTCAAAAAGCTTTAAAATCAGCTAACCTGGGAAATAGCAAGGAAAGTTTCATGATGGATATGCTCGCTCCACGCATTCAATCGGGTATGAAGGTTTATGAGGAACTGCACACAGACATCTTCGGTGAGTGATTCATTGATCAATCTGTATTGATTTTCCTATGAATCTTTGTTTTGAGAGGCGAAATCGGTGCGAATTCCATTTAGTCTGTATGATTTTTTAGGATATGCGTTACCCGGTCTAATTGTAATAGTGATAGCGACTATTTTGGTTACTACACCTTTGGAAGTAAATGGACAGGCCCCGGTTGAACTATGGTTGGATGCGCTGCAAACACTTGTAGACCCAGGCACAACGTCTGAGAATGAAAAGGACAGTGCCGAAAATGAATTAGCAAAATCTTTGCCGGCTACAATCATTCGGATGATTCTCTATGTCCTTGCTTGTTATCTTGTCGGTTTCGCCGCTCATGGAGCGAATCATTGGATGTTTGGCATACTCTCAAGAATATGGGATCCGCTTAAACGGTATCACGCAGATAGTGGGATGCTTGAGGAGGCACTGTTCTGTCAATCATCTCGGATTTATCCCGAAGATTTTGAGCAGTATACAGAACAATTCGTCCATAAGTTGAGATATGAATTTAGGAAGGTATTTGGCATTAACATTTACAAAATTCAGGAAACGGAGAAAGATACTCAGGTAGTATATACAGAAATTTTTAATCTTTTACGCACCACCGTCCTGAGATACAATGAAGGTAACTCTCGACGCATCTCTGCGTTGCTGGCTCGATATAATTCTGCCAAACTGATGGGGAGTATCTTTTTTCTTGCTTCTGCTGGCTTCTTGGTAAGACTTTTTGTTCCACCACAGTACCTACAATGGACATCGATTTTAATTTCGATTTGGCTTATCGTTCCATCGCTTATTTTGATGAGAAGAATAGTTTCTCGGAGAAAAAAAGAATCTTGTAAAAAGAAAGAAACCAAAGGAAAGTGGAAAATTTGGATTCTTAAGCTATTTTCGATTCTTAAGCCATTTTCATTGTATTGGCTACTTGCCGGTAGTTCTGGTTTCATTGCCTTTCTGACAAAAAAGAGTAATGTGCTACTTATCTGCTATTGCCTCAGCGCAGTCTTATGCCCTATATTTTTTCATCTCTACCATGTTCTCTTTAGATATTATCGTAACACCATCCTTTGTGGATTTTACGAGTACGCCGTAACCCAAGAAAAGTCAGTAGAATCCAAAGATCGCGAAAACTGACTTGCAATCACTTAACATAAAGTGGTATAATTAAAGGTATGATAGAACTTTCTATGAAATACGAAACCCAATTCACGGCTTTACCAAATTTTCTCAAAAATGGATAATGGGAGATCACAATCATGTTAGGAGAACGACTGAGAAGATTTAGAGTTGCCCGTAATATGTCCCTCGGAGACTTAGAGGCTGCGATTGATAAGTCGGTTAGCAGTCAAACGTTGTCAAAGTATGAACATGGGAAGCTGCAACCAACAGCGACAACGCTCAATCAGATCGCATCCGTCCTTGGGGTTAAGTCTGCCCAATTGTGGAGTGAACCCTCTTGTCATGTTGAGTGGATTGCATTTCGGAAGCGGGCTCGCTTGGGTAAGAGAGAACAGGAACGGATACAGAGTGTTGTGGCGGAAGAATTTGAGAAACGGGTCCAGTTGCAGGAGCAAATTAGTGACGGAAACACTCCTGAACTCCCCTTGCTCAGTGCTACTGTCCGTAACCTAAATGATGCGGAGGAAGCAGCACTTACGCTTCGCAACACCTTGAACTTGGGTATTGATCCTATTGCAAACCTTATAGATGTGCTTGAAGATCATTACATCCACATCATTGAGGTGGATGCGAGTGAAGCCTTTGACGGTATTTCTGCAGTAGCACAGGATACCAACGACAATCTACTCGCGGCAGCGATTGCAACGCGCAGTGGCGTGCCGGGAGATCGACAGCGACTCAACATCACCCATGAGCTGGGACATCTCATCTTGAAATTATGTAGGGACGTTGATGCAGAAAAAGTCGCTTTTCGATTTGGAGCTGCCTTTCTTGCGCCCGCCGAGCAGTTGCGTCGTGATGT
>JAPPMR010000587.1 GCA_028818995.1 Candidatus Poribacteria bacterium
TATGTGAACTCATCCAACAGATGCTCCGAGACATGACTAAAAGGTCCGTGTCCTACATCGTGAAGTAACGCTGCTAAACGTACAAGAGCAATATCTTTTGCATCTATTGGGTTGGACTCTGATTCTCGAAGTTTGTTGCAAATTCGCCCAGCGATGTGCATTACGCCAATTGAATGATCAAACCGCGTGTGCACAGCACCCGGATACACCAAAAATACCATCGCCAATTGCCGAATTCGGCGAAGACGTTGAAATACCTTTGTGTCAATTAAATCTCTTTCTGTTTTAGAAATTTTTATAAACCCGTGAATTGGGTCTCGCATTTCATAAGAACGATCTGTCATTATTAAAATTATACCATATTATAATAAGTAATTCAAATTATTCTCGCTAAAATCCACACAAACGGTAACTCTTTAACCCTATATCATGCTTATTGTAAATCAAAAGTTTCAATTGTCAAGAAAAACGTGAGGTTCTTCACACCTCCATTCCCGCATCCCGATAAGTCTGCTCAATTAACGCAATTTCGTTTGTTGTTAATCCGTACAACCGGTACACCAACGCATCTATCTCCTTCTCAAGTGCAGGTACTCCATCATTCTCTGGATCCTCCAAAATCTGTTCTACTAACCGCGAGAGTTCTGCTTTCTGTTCTGGTGTTCTATCTGCTATGGGAACACGCTGCATGTATATTGTTTTTAAGCGCAATCCACCTCCTGCCCATGGATCATTAAGAGTTTGAAATTTATACCGCGCATACCAATCAAACAATCGACTATTTAAAATTGCAAGCAAGGAGAGGTCAGTTGTAGGTATGCAAAATGTTGTCGCTTCCGCAAAGTTTCCAGTGGTATCATAGCAAGCACGCATAAAAGAACTAATATCTGGATAAATAAGCTTCGGTCCATCAAAGACCGAATAATAGGCACACGAGCGAAGTTCCCAATAAAACATACCTTGATCAGCGCGAGCAATCAATCGGTCTCGATAATTACTCAAATGTTGATAGATGGCTGGATATGTTTCTTCAAAAACTTGTTCCGCCCCTGAGACAGTTACTGCATTTGACCAAGGCCACTCGTTGTTAGCACTGCTCGCTATTGCTATCAAGTACTCATCTGCAAACACTGCTTCCCATCTCCGAAGATCCCTTCCTCTCAGTAACGGTTTAATGATTTCATGGCTGTCGGCATCCTCAGCAATCAAATAGTCACGAGTCGCAGCATTTATAATAAAAGCATCATTACATCCTGTCTTGATACCAAAATAGAATTTGCCTTGGATTGTTTCATTGAATGACCTTCCAGTGCTCTGCAGGTTTTCTAACAAGGCAAGTGTATTTGGATGTGCGACTGTCCATTCCTCCGAAGATAACTGGGCAATCGATATAGGAAATGCCTGAGCTTGAAACGCTTCACGAACGTTGAAATTATCTGATGTTTCTCTGAGTGTTACGGCGCGGACAGCGTGATTTGCAGCGGGCAAACACCTTTCAACAAGAACAATACAAGTGTCTACAGCTGCATCAAAGACAGAAACGCTTCCGAAATCCAACAATATCTGAAGCGACATGTCCGTTGTTAAGAATTGCCGGAGGTTTCTACCGTACCCGCTTCGCATAAATTTGTTGGTACAGATATAGGTTAAGAATCCTCCACTACGAAGGAGTTCAGCAGCACGTTTATAGAAATAGACGCTGATATCTGCTGTGTTAGTGAAAAAGTCTCCAAACTGTCTCTGTAACGCAGGTCTAAGATGGCGAATTCTCTCATGCCGAATGTATGGTGGATTGCCGATCGCGATGTCAAACCCATCTTTTATACCAAACATCCATTCAGTATCAAAAAAATCAGCGGCTGCGTTCTGATCATACGGGTCCCAAGAGGCGATTCGATCTGCCATTTCAACAGTAGCATCTGTTTCTCTCAATATCCCTTGTTCTGTTCCTCTCGCCAGTAGTTGTGTCAATTCCGCACGGCGCACTTTTTCTTCATCAATCAGTTTGAGTTTCTGCTGGCGAGTATTCGCCATGAAATAGCGTTCACGAATTCGAGAAATTGATTCACGAATGGCTTCAATCTCATCTGTTCCAAGTAATAGTTGCGTCTCTCTTCTGTTCAGACCAATAAGCGTATTCGCGGCAGCAAACTTGACTTCCAAATTTGGGAGAGGACGGATAC
>JAPPMR010000512.1 GCA_028818995.1 Candidatus Poribacteria bacterium
TAATTTGTGAGCCCTGTATCGACGTAAAAGACAGCGCGTGTGCTGACGTATGTCCTGTGGATTGCATTTATCCACATGCGGACGAGTCACCCGACGAATATGAAGCAGTGAATCAACTTTACATTCATCCCGAAGAATGCATTGATTGCAACGTGTGTACGCCCGAATGCCCTGTTGAGGCGATTTTCATGGAAGAAGATGTACCAGAAGAATGGGAGCATTTCATAGATATCAACGCAGAATATTTTCAGTAACGGAAAGTCGAGCTCACGTTTAATATTTCGCTTGACAAACAGGTATTAGAGACGCGACACTAATTCTGAGTAGACTACCGCCGCATGTGAAGTTGCGTTTTTTCAAAGGTAACTATGGGGAAAATTATGACTGCGAAATACGATTCCACAGACTTTTGGTATACATATCTTAACTCACTTGAAAACCACGGTCTTGTGTCAAGGAATGCCATGGAAATAGACGAGAAGACCCAAGAGAAACTTCTCGCTTACCTGAAAATAAAGATTGAAGAGGGTGTCTCTGACCGACAAACGACTCTTCCTCCCGGACTCCATGATTACTTTTGGCGTTTTCCGAAAGAGATGCTACCCAAACTACGAATGTTAGCCGAAAGCGTTCTTGAAACAGACTCAGACAACGGCGCGGCAACTGCATTGTTGGCAATGATAGCATCTACTTGTAGGGAGTCCGAATATCAGTTTCTTTTACAGAAAGCAGGGGCATTGATCTCAAAGGACCCTTGTATGAATTTGTTTCTGATTGACCAGTACAGGAAAAGTCACGGTTTCTTTGGAGATACTGATGAACAAGAGAAAGTGATTACCGCGCTTGAAAACCTATATGAGTGGGCAAAGCAACAAGAGGATACACCATACTATCAAGATGCGAAATTTGCCTACCAGCGGCACAGAATAACTCCGTACGTAGTCTATCAGCGACTCAAAGCATCCAAAGCGAACTTTGAAACGTCAGACCGAATTGAGCAATTCAGAGCCTTAATTGAAGAATGTAGAACCCTGATTAAGAGATGTAGAACCTTGATACCTGAGGAGCAGGCAGCGTTTCAGAAAGAATTGATTCAAGAATCGGCTAACGAGTGTAACTTGGGCAATGAAACCACCGAAAACACAGATTTTTGGAATACCTACCTTGATTCACTGGAGAACCGTGGACTTTCAACGCCTTGGTGGGAACTCACCCCGAAGGTTCAGGAACAACTTTTGGATTATTTCAAAAGGAGGATTGAAGCAGGCGTTGTTGACGGCAAAACGACACTGCCGCCGCAACTCCCTGAGTACGTTTCACGTTTCCCTGAAGCGATGTGTTTAGAACTTCGAGAGTTCTCCGAAGAAGTGCTTGAAAAACAGCCAGACAACGGTGCAGCGGCAAAGATGTTAGCAATCATTGTCTGGGAAGATAAACACGTCTTTAATGGTGAAAAAGACAGAGACCTTCTATTTCTTGAACAGGCGATGATGCAAGTTCCTAATGATGCGGAAATTTGTTTTTTTGCAATTAGACATTACACTCATTACAATAAGTACTTGGATCCTTTGTTTGAATTGACGCTTACCGCACTCGAAAGGCTATTTAAAAGGGCAAAACAGCAAGATGAATCTGAATTGTATCATTGGCTGACAAAACTTTACAAGGATGTAGGCAGAACGCCTTGTTATATCTATCGGGATTTTATGAGGAGTTCCGAGGAAAACGCCGAGCTGGTTGCGCGGTGTAAACGTCTGATTGTTGAAGCACAGCACACTTTTCAACAACGACTTGTACGCGAACCGGACGACTGGTACGCTTTACACGGACTTAGTGATATTTATGAGACGTTGGGTAAGACGGAATTAGCACAAAAATATCCGTGGACGGGTCATTCAGGATCAGAGGCTGTATGGAAACAGACAGCATGGGTTGGCAAAGAACTTCCCGATTTTTCAGCGGTGGCACTTGATGGCACACCGATTTCGCTCTCCGATTACCGAGGCAAAATGGTGCTTCTCAATTTCTGCGCAAAATGGTGTGGTTTTTGCGCGCCGGAGATGCCGTATATTAAAGAAGCATACGAACACCATCACAAGGATGGCTTTGACGTTATCGGCGTAAGTTTAGACGAAAGTGAAGCGGAACTCCGCGAATTTATTGAGGCGCATAAC
>JAPPMR010000608.1 GCA_028818995.1 Candidatus Poribacteria bacterium
ATTCTGCCAAGCGCATTTAACGTTGATTCACAAGAGGTTTATTCTGTAGGAGCGATCTCCGAATCGCGACCTTTACCCGCAAAATTTCGGTAGACACTACACTATTAGGGAGAGGATATGTTAGAAAAACTATTTCGTATAAAAGAGAACGGGACGAGTATTAGACGAGAGATTGTCGCAGGTTTTACAACTTTTACGACCCTATCATATATTATATTTGTCCAACCCGCACTTCTTTCAATAGCAGGTATGGAGCCTGGCGCGGTGATGGTCGCTACTTGTCTTTCAAGTGCTGGCGCGACAATTCTTATGGCATTCATGACCAATTATCCTGTTGCTTTGGCACCCGGTATGGGTATTAATGCCTATTTTGTCTTCAGCCTATGTAATCCTGAGGCGTTGAACCTACCATGGCCAGATGCATTAGGTATAGTTTTCATTTCAGGTATGCTGTTCGTTATTCTTTCATTTGTTGGTTTACGTGAAGCAGTGATGAATGCTTTGCCATCTGCTTTACATAACGCAATTGCAGTTGGGATCGGTCTGTTCATTGCCTTTATTGGTCTACAAATGAGTGGTATAATTACTATACACGGCTCAACTTATGTAACACTCGGTAATATACATTCAGTACCGGTGCTTGTTTCAATCTTTGGAATTTTTGTTATATTGACACTTCTGGTACTTAGGGTTCGAGGTGCAATTTTAATGGGAATTCTCGCGACAACTGTGCTCGCTTTACTCTTTGGAATTGTCAAATTCAGTGGATCAGTGTTTACACCTCCTTTTGATGGGGTAGTGTCATCACCACCATCCATAGCTCCAACGTTTTTTAAACTTAGTTTTCCAAACATCTTTAGCAAAGTAGAGTTAATTCCAATCATATTTGTCTTTTTTTCTGTTGACATGTTTGATAGTATCGGCACACTCACGGCTACTGGACACGAAGCAGACCTACTTGAAGATGGCAAACTTACGAAAGGTCGTCAGGCACTTTTGACAGATGCGATCGGTTCAGTTGGAGGCGCATGTCTCGGCACTTCAACGGTTACGTGTTATATTGAAAGTGCTTCCGGTATTGCTGAAGGAGGACGTACAGGATTAACTTCAATAGTAGTTGGATTGTTGATGCTTTTGGCACTATTTTTCTCGCCAATTATTGAAATCGTTGGTGGGTCAGTTCCTTTGATCACTAAAACGGCGATCAATGGAGTTCAAACAGATGTAACTACTTTGCTTCACCCGATTATAGGACCTGCCCTGATAGCTGTGGGATGCTTGATGCTCAAAGACCTCGTGAACATTAATTGGGACGATTTTACTGAAGCAATCCCCGCTGCGCTGACCGTGTTTATGATGCCGCTCTCTTTCAGTATTACCGAAGGAATCGCATTCGGTTTTATTTCTATTTCCTTTCTAAAGTTAGTCACTGGACGGCACAAAGAATTAAATCCACTTGTCCACTATTTCGCTGTGTTCTTCGTTGCTCGCTACATCGGTTTTGCATAATTCCTGAGACATGTTATGTGCGATGAGTAGTATACGGTTACACTGGAATGGAAGCACGCGAATGATAAAAGCATAAGGAGAGTTCAATCTATATGGTTCGGATTATAATAGGACCTAATCCAATTAAAAAAGAAGGGTTGGATCGGGTCACGAAATCACTTGTCAAACAAATCCACAGACTTACTAATGAAGAACATTGTGAAGTTTTATTTCTCACGGGTGTCACAAAAGGCGATATTCATTTTTTGATGCGGCATATCCTAAGAGTATTGGATATGGCGTTGACTATAATGACGCAAGTTGACCCTGATAATATCAAAAATAGTGACGAATTGGAAATAACCATAAGAGTGACGTGATGATGGGACTCCCTTTAGTATTTCTGAGGGTATTGCATTTCGATTTATCTCTATCTCA
Organism: Candidatus Poribacteria bacterium; assembly: GCA_028818995.1. Next base: position 1,927 of record JAPPMR010000608.1, read on the forward strand.
TTTTTAAGATAGTCACCGAACGGAAAAAAGAAGTGAATTGGCTCCTATTCTATTTCGTAGTTTTCCTTATTGTGTTTTATGTCAGTTTGGCTAAAATCAGGTAAAAAGAGAACAAGGAGAGAAATCAATATATGGATTTAAGTTATTAGAGGTATCAGTTGAGGCTGATGCCTTTTGCGTTTACGTAGTGCATTTATAGTGAAATACAAAAATATATGCACACTTTTGGTCTGTAGGACTTAAACC
>JAPPMR010000438.1 GCA_028818995.1 Candidatus Poribacteria bacterium
GTATCCACTTGATACTTGTCTATTATCATTTGACACATTGACGCTGCACGAACTTTGCCCATACCCGACTGCATGACGATCCACAGCTTACTTCCATTGCAACACTCAAACTGTAATCTACTATTCCAGTCAACTGAATCACCCACATCCTGACCTAAGGCATTGAGGAGTGCCAAGGTTTCGTCCGCATAAGCAGTCATAATACACAGTTTGCCCCTCATAGATTTTACTCCATGCCGAAACTGGTAAGTGAAGAACGTCGGATATCGTCCAGTTCTTGTGCACTGAAAACGCCTGCATGATAGAGGTTTCGGTATTCTTCGGAAACACTTTGACCAAATATCATCAGATCGTCTGTGTTGATAGTCACAGGCACACCGTTGTCATACAAAATACGAATAGGGTGAGATGATAATTCCTTAACACCACCCAACATTACGTTGCTTGTAGGACACACATTTAATTGAATATGATTTTGGGAAAGCCACTGCATAATTTCAACCGATTCTGCAGCAGCAATTCCGTGTTGGACCTCGTCAAGGTCAAGGACTTCAACAGTCCGCCGTATTTCTTCGGCACCTCCGAACTCTCCAACATGTGCTTTCAGTTTCATCCCAGCGGCACGGGCTTTTACAAACAGGGGCTTCATAACTTCAGGGGGACATACCTCCTGACGACTATAGAGGTCAATTGAATAAAATACGCCTAATTCTACCGCTTCATGCGCTAACCTCATAAGTTTCGGATCGTCTGCACATCCACGGGAAAAACCAAGTTCTGGACGGAGATCAACCTGTGCCCGATACCGTTCAGCTAACGCCTTAATATAAGTACAAAGTCCTTCTAAGCCGTCTGAATAGAACTCTGCTATCCGCATATCGAAACTCATTTCAAGCAAAACAACACCATCATGCAGTGCATCATTCATTGCTGACGCGCCGACGAACTCAAAACCTTCACAATGTTTTATGTGTGGAGCCAAGACTGCGTCAGTATATTCCATCATACCCTCTACACCTTCCATTTTTGGAGGCGGTTCGGATAATGTGTGTCCCAACCAGCGTTCTACATTCTCTCGGCGTGTACTGAAAAAAGCATGACAGTGAACGTCAGTTTTAGGTGCTGCTCTTACCGCATCCAGATCATCTGTGGATAGTGCCTCAATAAAATCAGTGTGTTTCATATCAAATATTATACTTAGATTCTTGCGTCAAACTCACGCTATTGTAGCACGATTGGAAACGGAGTGCAATCAAAAAGGATTTGTAAACAGAGGCATTCAATTGTCGCGCAGTACTCTTGTAAGAGGGGCTTGTAACACCGATTTTAGTTCAATTCTAATTAGCAGCAATCCGTTTGTAGTCGCGCAATTCATGGCGCCTCTTACATTCATGTTATCTGTTTGCAATGTTTTATGGGAGCTCAGCAGGGTGACAGGTGTATAACAACAATTGCAGATTTTCCCCCTTTTTGCCGAAAATTTTACATCCAGGGATGAATCAGAACCATTGAGTTCTCCAATAATTCTTCCTTTACCAAGACTCCAAAAATCCCATCCTCCGAGATGCAAAAAAACGCATCAACCCAACTTTTCCCGCAAACTTATTGGAAATATATTGGATATCTATTGTCCGGCAAACCACAAAAACTTCTCATCACCACACAGAATTAGGTATAATATCAGTATCAAAACCGATCCCAACACAAAAACAACCAGATACCTTGAAAATCGCAAACAACTATCCAAATGCAAAAACGACAACGCAAAACTTCTCAAATAAAATATCTACAACAAACGAAAAACTTTGATCCTCAATACAGATGAGAAATAAAAAAAATAATGCGAAAATAAGAAAAACACCTATAAACCCATACAGACACTGGACTTATAGGCAATTTAATAATCATACCGTGGTATGAAAAATCATACCGTACGGTATGATTTTAAGTAATACCGTTTCTGAAAAATAACTTCTCTCACATTAAACGCTTCTGTTGTAAAATCTGGCGGATAAAGTACTCGGACAAGAGTTTTTGTGACAATTGAATGCCTCTGGATTTGTAAAGGGTAGAAATTTGACACTATCGCATTAGCATTATGGTGGCACATTCACCCTCAGGGTTATTCAGTTTTAAGAATAATCGGTTAATAGGTTTTACTGTGAGTTTAT
>JAPPMR010000002.1 GCA_028818995.1 Candidatus Poribacteria bacterium
AATATTTATAATGCTGTTTCCATGATTATTCATTTTCGGTTTCTCAACATTTTGCCACAGTCGCGACCATGAGGTCGCTCCTACAATACGCTGTCACGATTCGGAGATTGCTCCTACAATATTTGGACAAAATATTTACATACCCTAAAGGGTTTGGTATAATATCGGCACAGAGTTGAACACGTATAAAGGAAATAGTATGAAAATCAAGGACATTCGCGTTGTAGAAATTACGTTAAATCCGAAACCAAAGACACCACGACGCGCACCGAATCGTGCAAAAACCTACCGCTTGAACCGTCCTATTGACCGTTATCAAACACCAGATTCTACGCACATATCACAAGCAGAATGGAAAAGACCTGCTTGTATCGTAACGGCTGAAGACGGTACCTGGGGATTCGGAATTTCACTCTACGGTGGACCGGTCAGTCAAATTATTAGAGACCACTTTGCTCCTCATCTTGTTGGACAGAATTGCATGGCAACCGAAAAATTGTGGGACATGATGGTGCGGTTATCAACTGCATTTGGCGCGACAGGTTTGACAAGTTATGCGATCAGTGCAGTTGATTGCGCATTGTGGGATCTCAAAGGGAAAATCTTAAAAAGACCTGTATACGAACTACTTGGTGGACCTCAAAAAGATAAGATATTTTGTTACGCATCTGGCTTTGAGCAGGAATGGTATATGGAACTCGGATTCAAAGCAACAAAGCTATTCACACCGTACGGTCCCGAAGACGGATTAGAAGGTTTGCGAAAACTTGAAGAATTGGTGGCAAACACGCGAGAGATAATTGGTGATAAAGTTGAATTAATGTTAGATGCTTGGACCAACTTTGATGTAGAGTATACGGTGCGCGTTTGTGAAACAATGAAGCCTTACGGTTTAAAGTGGATGGAGGATTACATTTCTGCTGATGATCTGGTGGGTTACAAAACAGTCCGACAGCGCATACCCTGGCAAACGCTCGCTACTGGAGAACATTGGTATCTGCCAACCGTCTTTGCGGCAGCAGCAGGACAAAGATTAGTTGACATTTTCCAACCTGACGTTTTGTGGTGTGGCGGTATTACTTCAGCAGTTAAAATATGCCACATTGCTGAAGCAAACGGTATCTCCGTGATTACGCACGGCGGCATGAATTATCCGTATGGACAACATCTTGCTTATGCTATGCCTGCAATTACGTGGGGCGAACGTTCAGAAGGTGTTTCTGCACCGGGTGTTCCCCTTGAGGAGATGGTCAAGTTGCCCGGAACAGCAGTCATCAATGATGGTTACCTTGTTCCGTCAGATGCTCCCGGTTTCGGACTTGAAATTGATGAAGCGTGGATAGAGAGCGTGATGGTGTGATTTTTAGATATATTTTCTTGTGGGAGGGCTTTGTAAGCTCTATTGAATGACGTATCGGCGTTGAAAACGCCTTCCACAAGAGATATTATAGTGAATTTTACAATTAACTTTACACTATTGAGTTGTAGGAGGGAACTCCGATTCCCGACGGCTAATAGGTTGAGTCGCGATTCGGAGATCGCTCCCGCTGAATGCCAAAAGCGCATTCAGCGTTGATTCACAGAAGAAGTGTAAACTTATTTTTCTAATTCACTATAATTCCGCTGCTCATCCGATCCTACGGATTTCAAACCATTTATGTACTCACTTCAATTGAATACTGCTACCGGGTTAGCGCACTCGGATGATTCTACGCCCTGTGAAAGTTTGACCAAACATATCTGTTGTGCGGACGTATATAACATGCGTTCCTTTGCGGAAATTCGCTGGGAGCTTCGCTTGCCAGATGTGTGTAGATTTTGGTACTCCGAAACTAAGACGTTTGCCTCTTTGTGGTAGTTGTTCCTCTTCCTTTAACAATGGTTTCATCGATTCCCGTAGTGCAGTATGCATTTTCCGCTCAAGATCGTAGGTTTCGTCCCGCTTCCTGAGTGCTTGAAAGTATGGGGCTTTCTGCGGCGTGTAGGACATAGGTTTCCATTTCCCTGTGTCTCCCAGACGCATTTCAACCTTTGAAAGTTTAGTCCCTCCAAATATATTCACAAGAACATCAGTTTTACTTGTGTCCGCTTCTGCAACTTCCCAAGGTGACCAGATATTCATCTGATAATCCGCTGGACGACGGGCAGCCTTAAACCGAATTGAATATT
>JAPPMR010000712.1 GCA_028818995.1 Candidatus Poribacteria bacterium
GGTGTGCTCGCTTGTCCTCTGGCATACCAAGAACAGACTGCATACACCCGTGAATCACATCTGATAGTTGTGCCTTTATCGGATTCAACTTGTCTCTGATTCCGTATACGATAATCATGATGCTTCCTTAATCTGCGTAGGGAGTAACTTAACGCCGTATTTCTCGTGCAATGCACGTAGATCGGCAAAATCAGTGTCTTGCAACGTGTATCCAGAATGTGAACGCACCTGGTAATCCACCGATAAACATCGAACCTGCCGTCCTCCGATAGTCCCTACAGCGTCCAACTCCGATTCAGTGATGACCCAATCAATCTCGCCGGGCCCGTAGACTGCTCCACCCCCTTCGGTAAGTTCGATAACGTGGAAATCAATCTTTCCGTGCAATCGGTGTCCCATAACGAAGTTTCGATCCTTACGGTCATCGGTGTAGATGTCAACAAAACCGCGCGCGGAGAGTGCCTCGGTGAGTATTGCTGAATCTTCCCATGAGATGATAATATCCAAGTCTTGGTGCTTCCGAGTGCATTCGCCCAGCAGCGCGTCAACACCCCAACCACCATCAATCCAGACTTTGATACCGAGTTCATCAAACAGATCGAGAAACCAGTGAACTTTGTCAGCGGTCATAGGGTTTACACATTCGGTGTCAGTGAGGAGATTGCTTATTCTCATTTGTAGGTTTTAAGGATATTCGGGTAAAACGTGCTGTTATTCAAGTGTCTTCAACGCTCGTTCTATTTCAGGCTGAAACACCTCTTTGAGTTTCAATAGGTTTTCAATGTGCCATTCTCTGATCTCTTCTAATTCATCATCAGATAATTCAATATTCCCATCACGAGATACGCCAACCCATGAATTCTGTTGTTCTTCAGCACGGTTCCACTCAAGTGGACTGCCGAAATTGGATTCAATTTTTTCCCTTCGCTTCTCTAAGGTATCAAAGAGGTGAAGTCTGTTTGCTCGGACACCTTGACGGATGTTTACGTATGTAAATACTTTGTCCCCTCGTGCAAACTGAACTCCATAACCAATCCCTCCAATCCCTGAAGAAAAGGTGTACCAATTATATGGTTGGCCAGCACGTGCCCCGGTAAACTTGTGTTTTTCCCTGAGTTCATCAATAAGCATCTGAGTGTAAGATTTATACTTCTCGCCTCTGAATGATGGGTCTGGTGGAGGTTTCTGTCTTTTGGACTTTTGCCATTCATTGGGAGAGACAACCAGTTTGAATTCAAAAGCGGGATTTGAATTGTCTATCTGCAGAACTTCTGGCACAACAGCAAAAAACTGTGTTTCTGTATCCGTTCTCTGGTTTAACCATTCCATTGCTTGGCGGTGTTCATCCCTAACCTCTTCCGAGACCCATACCACTATTGAAGCGTCGAATCCAGCAGCATAAGTGAGGAGTTTGCCAAGATGGTCATGATCGGTTTGGGTTAATTGATTTTCAATGATAACAGTTCTTGAACTTCCCAAGTCTTTCGCTAGGAGATCCAGAGAGAAATCGCCAACGGATGCTTCTCTGTCCACAACTTCAAGATCCATCCCCAAGGCATCTCCCAAAATCTGGATATTTGATTCCAGCCACGGCGTGAAATCACTTGCTTCATGATTCCATTTTTCACGCAACGGAATCCTCTTCAATTCGCTAAAGTTAAGCATTCGGTAAATCACCTTCAATCACATAAATTTTATTGAATCTCTTCATTGATTTCTAATGTAAACGCTACGCGATACTGACATCATCGCAAAACGATTTGTTAGAATCTCACATGCACAATTTGCCCATTTTTAAGCGTTTTCAACACAGCATTGACTTGAGAAATCAACGGAGCGAGGTCTTCAAAACGGTTACTCTCAGCTTTCAACACTATAATCCCAATCTTAATTTCCCTCAAGTTTTGCTGATTGGGAATACCTTGATCCATTGTAACAAAAGCGTCAAACTCATTCGCTGCAATTCTCAACAGTTCACCATTCTCTTTTCCATGCCAACCGCGATATCTTACTGTAACGACTTCTATGCTGTCCTCAAATAATTCTCGCAGCTGATGCGGTAAATTTTCGTCAAGCAACACGCGCATCAGCAACCTCTAATGTCATCTCAAGGTACGCGACAGCCTGTTCTTGGGATACCGTCGGAAAGTCATCAAGAAACTTTTTGA
>JAPPMR010000158.1 GCA_028818995.1 Candidatus Poribacteria bacterium
AGGTATCCAATGACAAGTTCAGGCTTTTTCATCCGAAGTCTCCGTAAAGTTTATGGTACTGGCTTATGCACAAACTGAAAGTTTATGCTACAAGCTGTCTGAAGTCTCCGTAAAGTTTATGGTACTGGCTTATGCACAAACTGAAAGTTTATGCTACTTTCCAAAAGATTGTGTTTGTCGCTCGGCGATTAATCACTTGTATGTCTAAGTGCTGAAATTATATACGATATGTCAATGGCGTTCAAGGTTTTTTGAATGTTGGGGTAGCGTTGGGATTATAAATCCCTTCTACAAGAATCGGGATTACAAATCCCTTCTACGAAGGCCTAATGAACAGACAATCTGTGGTTCTCGTGTTTGCCGCTCCTCCTCAACAATGCAGAGTCTCCCATCTTCCCATAAGTCAATCACCAACGCTGCAAGGTCTTCCTTGGAGATAGCACTACGGAGTTGACGGTTGAGAATATCGGTTGCTACTGGACGCAGTGGGTAGCGATAAATATTTTCTATGACTTGCTTGAGTTCTTGCGTATTAAAAAGTGTGTCTTCTACCTCTGAAGCGTAATCCTTGAGACGTTCGTAGGTGCGGAACCGTGCGCCGGAGGGTCGTCCGAGTTGTCCACCCACCGTCCGTTCCTCAGAGACGATTAATTCCGCTGCTGCTTCCACAAGGTGATGATGTTCTTCAAGTGGTGGGAGTGCTTCCGTTTCGGGTTGACAGGCTGCGGCTTGGAGAATAGCAAACTGGGATTCTGTTACACTTTCTCCATTTTGATCAATCCATGCCAGTGCATCGTTATCTTCCCCTGTTCGGATATACACCAACGCACCTTCAGGCTGCGTATCCGTCGGTATATGCGGTTGGGTTGAATAGACAACAGACGGAAGTGTTGTGATGATTTTTTCTAAGTTTGGGTTTTCAGTAATAGCATTTTTCCAAATCTGATAGGCGTGAGAGGCGAGGTCAACGTCATTATCTAAATCATCATCAAGCAGACCGGCTTCCTCATTATAAAGGTTAATGATTGCTGTGTTGCCATCTTCACCGTCATCTTCAAAAAAGGCTTCGTCTGTGCCAATGACTTCTGCGTTTTGCTGGAGGCGTGCACGGACACGCCCCCGTAAATCAATAATGCGTTCCACACCCTCAGCGGGTAGAAACGAATAGCACAGAATGGTCTCCGATGTTTGTCCGATTCGGTCAACTCTGCCAGCACGTTGGACTAAGCGTATAATTGCCCACGGCAGATCATAGTTTACGACAATAGCACAGTCCTGTAAGTTCTGACCTTCACTTAGGACATCTGTGCTGATGAGAATACGCAATTCATTATCCGCGGTGATGTCTTCTCGTCTATTATTGCTAACAGGGCTGAATCGGCACGCCAGCTCAGTTGGGTTTGACGAATCACCAGTTGCCGCCTCTATTTGCGTTAAACCTCGTTCTTTGAGAATGTCTGTCAGATAATTCACAGTATCCGCAAATTGCGTGAAAACCAAAACTTTTTTGTCGGGATGTGTTTGAGTTAAGAGTTCCTCAAGTGCGTTAAGTTTCGCATCTTTTTCAGTATTCCATTCGCCGTATTGTTGTAAGATTTGGATGAGCGCATCTGCGTCCGTGGTTAGCTGATCCTTAAGAAATGGGAGGAATAGATCTGAACGAATCCACTTAAAACGTGTTTTGTACTGCGTTAAATAGAGTTTGTAAATATTGGCAGCGCGTTGTTGATAGTTTTCAGTGGTGTATGAAGTGGTTTGTGCCTCAGTAATATCAATCGACATATCATCTTCATCGTCGGAGATACCGGAGATCAGACTGACATCATCGAGGTCTTCATCGCTGAAACGGGAATCGAGCATTGAAGCGTCAAGTCCACCGATCGGAAACGGTTCATTGTTCTCAATCGCATAGAGGAAAATATGGTTTCGGAGGATGTGGCGATCGACAGATTGTAGGAAAGCTTTCCCACTACTTTCAAGTCGTTTAAAAAGATTGGTTCGGCAAAATCCCATCAGGCGTTGTCCACCCCGGGAGAGGTTTTGCAATTGTTCTTTTTCAGCTTCTGTGGGTGATTCTGATGGATTTTCATCAATATAATTTGCAAGCCCGTAACGAGCGAGTTTGAGTTCACTTATTATGTTCACAACGTAAGAAGAATATAAT
>JAPPMR010000188.1 GCA_028818995.1 Candidatus Poribacteria bacterium
CACCATACACTGCATACGGTTAGCACATGAACTCGGTATCCCCGCAATTCGACTCAACTCTGGACGATGGGGAACCATCAAATCTTTTGATGAATTAATGAAAACTGAGGGACAAGAACCAACGCTTCCAGACCACACCGAAGATGAGGCATTTGACTGGGTGATCGCTTCAATTGAAAAGTGCCTTCCTGATGCTGAGAAATACGGGGTACTTCTCGGATTGGAAAATCATTGGGGACTGACCTGTACAGCAGAAGGTGTCAATCGTATTGTTTCAGCGATTGATTCAGAATGGTTGAAGGTTACAATGGATTGTGGAAATTTTCTCTCTGATCCTTATGACAAACTTGCACAGATTGCCCCTGAAGCAGTGCTTGTACATGCGAAAACCTATTACGGTGGCGGGGAATGGTACACCCTTGATCTCGATTATGCTAAAATCGGGGAAATCCTACGGAGTGTAGGATTTCAGGGATATGTCTCTATCGAATTCGAAGGGAAAGAGGATGCACACAGCGGCGTACCGCAAAGCGTGGAGATGTTACGTAACGCCCTCAATATCACAAGGTGAAGCGTAATTACTGCACAGGCAGGTGGATAGTGGACACACTATTTTTCTACATGCCTTATTAAAATTAACTGGATTTATTTTAGGGCGTTAGGCGCGCTTACATGAAGTTTAAATAAATTGGGTAATTTGGCGAGGTTAGGAAACCTCGCCAAATTACCCAATTTATTTTTTTAATTTTCATCAAAGCGCGCCTACCAAGTAGGTTAATTGGTATTAGTTCTCTTCCCAAGGTGCGACCTCACCGACTGCTTGCGGTGCTGGAAAGCGACTTGATACATCAACAGGTTTTCCTAAATCTGACGACTCAATCACCCGTTCACAAACTTCTAACACATGCCGCGCTTGCGCACCGTTACACCTTGGAATGCGGTCATTTCTGATTGCATCGGCAAAGTCCGCTACGCCTTTTCCCCAATCCAAACCAGTAAATGCCTTCGGTGGAGATGGTTCATCTTGCCACCCTGATTGTGGCGTGAATTTCTTAATGCCTCGACCATCATCATGAGCCTGAATGGAGAAACCACCTTTTGTACCATGTATTTCGTAAGGCGGAATTTGTGAGGTTACGGTAAAACTGTGATAAATAAAACCGTGTGATCCATCCGCTTGAGGCACTTCAAACTCAAGCACCGCAAACCCGTGATCTTTTTCAGTTACTTCAAATTCAGTGCCTTCACGCGGTCCTTGGGTCAATACCCGCTTAGGAACTGCTACTCTCGCAAACCCATGAACTGTTTTGACTGGACCAATCATTGTTGTCATCGCAGTTAAAGGATAAGGTGCGACATCTCGGAAGGGACCCGCATGCATCAAAAACGCATCTGCACTTGGATGCCAATGTTCTAATGGACCACCGAAGTTGCCAAGCGCTGAAATTACATCACCGATCTCTCCATCGCGAATTCGTTTCCAGACATTTTGTTGCACATAACCGAGTATTGCTGATGGCGCACATGCCAGTTTTAAGCCGTTAGCTTCTGCTGTTTCTACAAGTTCGTTCGCTTCATCGGTTTTGATAGAAATCGGTTTCTCAGAATAGACATGTTTACCGGCTTTTAATGCCGCTAACGACACGGGATAGTGTGAAATATGGAGAGTCAAATTAACAATCGCTTCCACATTTGGGTCATTCAAAACGGCTTCAAGCGATGGATAGACCGTTCCACCATTCCTCTCTGCGAGTGCTGATGCGCGCGCTTCGTCTTGGTCATAAAAACCGACCAATTCAATTTGATTAGGGTACGCTTGGCATCGTGGCTGATAGCCTCCTGCCGCAATCATACCACATCCAACGATTACTGTACGCACTGGGGTTGTGTTAGACATTCAAATTCTCCTTTTAATCACTAATTCCATTTTGTAAGCATAGCAGATTCTCAGTTTTATGCCAACAGAAATCATGCCCTACGTATTCCAGAGGCATTGAATTGCCACAAAACATCTTTGTCGGAGTGAATCAACGCAGCATGCGCTTTTGGCATGCTGCGGCTTTGTAACCCCGATTTCTTTTGTAGGAGCGACCTCCCGGTCGCGACCAGGAGGTCGCTCCTACAGAATCCGCATAATCCGTGAACTAACAAGTGACAAAAACT
>JAPPMR010000346.1 GCA_028818995.1 Candidatus Poribacteria bacterium
CCTTCTGCATAGAGTTCACCATGCACAATCAATTCGCTGGGATTATCTGCTGTTTCAAAACCAACAATCGTTCCTGCACGGATCGTTAGCGTTACACCCTCTGGAACAATTACGGTACTTGTAACATAGATACGTCCACTCCAAACCTCATTTTCTGTTAACTCACCCGATTTTTCAATGATTCCTAAGGCAGAACCACCCGTGTCAAAATTGAGGGCACACCCTTGACTCCCAAGATAGAAACCTATTATGCATAAGATGCAAATAATGTTTACAGTTGTGTTTTTCATATCATAGTTTTACCATAGATATGGCTTTATGTCAAGGGTAACTTGACATTTACAAGCACGTATGCTATTCTGTACAGACACTGCACACGGAGGTATTGAAATGTCTGATCAAGATTTCCGAGAAAGAGTCCTTGAATCCTTGTCACGGATCGAGACACAAGTAGGACAAAACAGTTCACGTTTAGAAAGTTTGGAAAGACGCCTTGATTCTCTGGATACTCGTGTCGACACTTTGGAACGCGATGTAGGTTGGATAAAGGGGAAACTGGAAGGTAAACAAGAAGGCAGCAGTAAAGTGTTGAGTGTCCTCCCTCTGTGTACTGCTGTCGGTGCTGCGATTATTGCCTTATTGCTCTGTTAACTTAAGCAACCTATCTATCAATACGTAAGAACTAAATTTTTCAGAAATTTTAACACAAAATTTAAGGAGTTTCAATGAGAATAAAAGAAGAAATTAAGAAATCTGGTTATTTTTGGCTGCCATCCTCGCCCCAAAAAAGAGTACCGGGGACACTCACAATATCTGATGGCGGAATGATGGAATTAGAAATTGCAGGAATGATTGAAAATGACATTGCAAGTTTTTTGAATACTAGTTGGTGGGATCGAATCATTGGGATAATTGAACCAGATCAAGATATTACACTTGACGGTTGCACTCCGACAAAAAAAACTTCTACCAGTGGTGGTATATCAAAATCATTATTACACATACAAAGGGCATTTTTTGGTGTTGCCTATAATGAAGGGCAAGATCCATATTTTAATAGTTTTAGATTTTCAGTAGAAGGAATTGACGAATGGGCTGAAATCAGCGGCATTAAGGTTGATACCCAACTCGAAAACCGGGCTACAACAATTTCTTATAAGCAGCCAGAGGATATTTTGGTCCAACTTGATAACGGTATGCAATTGATCATTACTTTTAATTGGACATTTCCAGGTTTTCCGAGGAATAAAGAGGCGAAGGTAACCCAAAAGACTTATTTCAAATTAGTTTCACAGAATGAGCGGAAATTAGATGAATTTATTTCTATTGCTGAAAACATTGCAACTTTTCTCTGTTTTGCGATAAACCAAGTAGCCTGCATTGATAGTATGACAGCATTTTCCGATAATCTGATACGAAAAAGTCAGAATAGAGAGACTAGTCCGATTCCAGTAGATATTTATACTAAAAAATGGCCTTTTTCTAAAGATGTCCCAAAGATCAATCCTGCATTAATGTTATTTAGATTTGGTAAAATTCGGAACGATGCAGAAATCAAAATTAATAAATGGATCAAAGCTTATGAACAGACTATCCCAGCTTTCCATTTATACTTTTGGACACGAATGAAGGTGCACCCATATTTGGAAGCGTCTTTTTTAACCTTAGCACAAGGCTTAGAAGTGCTTCATCGAAGAACATCTGATGATAGGGTCATGGACGAATCGGAGTTTGAGGAATTAAAAAATCACCTTATAGATCAATGTCCTTCAGAGCGAAGAAAATGGTTGGAAGGAAAATTAAATCATGGTAATGAGGTGAATTTGAGAAAAAGAATTAAAAGTTTAATTGAACCGTTTAAACACGTTTTTGGAAATAGTGATGAACGCAATAGATTGATACATAAAATTGTTAAAATTCGCAATGAACTGACACATGAAGCTTCTATCGCCAACTCAAATGAGGAACTTTTGTCTCTTTGTGATAAAATGGAGCTGCTTTTTGAACTTCATTTTCTCCATCTAATTAGTTTCAGTCAAGAAGAGATTGATTCCATTGTGACTGATTGTTCCGATCTCCAGCGTAAACTTAAATCATAAATAACGAGTTGTGCTAAATAACTGTTTGTAAAATATTGTTTCACAATTACATGGT
>JAPPMR010000019.1 GCA_028818995.1 Candidatus Poribacteria bacterium
ACGTACCTCTAGTGCACCAGTTGTCACGCCAGTGGCACCGCTGGGTAGCTATGTGCGGAATGGAGAAACGCTGAAAGCATATAAGCGTGAAACCAACCTCAAGATAAGATATCCCACAACGTTAAGTTGGTAAGACTCCTTCGAGATAAGGAGGTTGATAGGCCAGATGTGTACACCGTGTGAACGGTTCAGCTAACTGGTACTAATAAGTCGAGGGCTTGATAACTTATTTTTCTCTACCGTTCCTCATTATCTATACAGTTGTCAAATATTCTTATACACCTTTCCGGTGGCTACAGCGAAGGGGCCCCACCCGTTACCATTCCGAACACGGTAGTTAAGCCCTTCAGCGCCGATGATACTCCGGGGGCAACCCCGCGGGAAAGTAGGTCGCTGCCGGAATCCTACTCCAGGGCAGGTTTAAACCTGTCCTTATTTTTTTTAACAGGCATGGACGCAAATTGAACAGAGAATACGCGTATCGTATTCTGCATGATGTTATTCAAAAAGTCGTTATTCACATGTTTTTAACCCTAAATCCCCACAAGCCAAAAACATTCAATTGTTTGTTGAAACTCGCTATTGTTGGAGGGAATCAACGATGAATGCGCGTATGACATTCATCAGGTTTTCAACTCCGATTTATCGTCCTGCCACATCTCAAAAACTGAAGATTGAATGGTAATGTAAACTGAATCCGGTATATAATCGTTCAACGCCTTATGAAATATGCTGCAGTAGGTATGAATCCAATCCTAAGCAAAGTAAACTTATACCAATATATTATTAAGGAGCATAGTAATGAATCACTATTTGGGAATTCTCACAGCAATAGCTTTTACGCTGATATTGATAACCGGTATTACCGGATGTTCAAGTAGCGACACAACAAATCCAATGACCGCTAAAACAGACAGCGAAGAATCTACAGTCCAACTCACTCTTGACGAGACGTACGATTATAACCGGAATGGGGCGCATCTGATTATATCCTATGACGCAGCCACCAATTCCTTTAAAGGCACTGTGAAAAACACAACAAATGGAACCTTAACGCAAGTTCGCGTAGAAGTTCACTTATCAAATGGTGTCGAACTCGGTCCAACAACACCGGTTGACCTTGCCCCCAGTGAACAAATACCGGTTGAGCTCATGGCAGAAGGTCCAACCTTTGACATGTGGACAGCACATCCCGAAGTCGGTCCCAGCAGTGGAGGCGGTGGTGAAGGTGGCGGCGAACACGGGCAAGGTGGGCATAATTGATTCGCTGCATAAACACTTAAGCCTCATTGTAACCTCTCTCAAGGGAGTAATACGCCAATTGCTCCCTTTTTCTTGACTTGGCATCTTACGTTATGTTACAATTCCTATGTTTAGAGACATATCAGTTACTATGCTATAGCGAACAACCTAAACTTCGTGTTGTCTTTTTTCGCACCGATATGGAAATGAATCAGCGCGGGAATGGATCTAAGGATTTGATAAAGCTGATAAACAGAGGATCGGTGTTGATATAGACTTGAATCAGATGATATCTCTGAACTACCGAATAATCTATGGAGCCGCATCGGTAGATTATTCCGGCGAATCCGACATGCTTTGAATCTCTAAGAACAAGCAAGTCGGAATGTTACACAAGTTTTTCTTATGTTCATACAAATCACACAAAGTTCCAGATTATTACTTTCAGAAAGGAAATATCCATGAATAAAATGTACAGTATTTTTGCAGCAATTGTTGTCTTGTTGATAGTTGCTATTATCGGTTGTTCAAAGAGTGATAAACCGTCCATAGACGATGGAGATGAAGAATCAGGCACTGAACTTGCCTTGGACGAAACATACGATAAAACCCGAAACGGCGCACACCTCATCTTGAATTACGATCCACAATCAAATTCCTTTAAAGGCACCGTCGAAAACACCACCAACGAAACCTTAAAACAGGTTCGCGTTGAAGTCCATTTGTCCAATGGAAAAGAACTCGGCCCAACAACCCCAGCTGACTTAGCTCCCGGTGAAAAAAAGAATGTTGAACTCCCCGCAGAAAGCACAGATTTTGATGGATGGACTGCACATCCCGAAGTCGGCGAGGGTGAACATGGTCATGGGGAGGAACATGGCGAGCATGACTCAGAACATGAGGGTGAACA
>JAPPMR010000777.1 GCA_028818995.1 Candidatus Poribacteria bacterium
TGCACCAAGCGTATCTGGAAGTATTAAAAGGCGCGGGAACGCCCGAGGAAAAATTTGTGTTGCGAACGAAGTTGCCCGATGCATAATCGGCACATGGGTTCCCATTTTAGACTCTGAGATTTACAAAACAAACAAGCCCTGGAGAAATCCGGGGCTTGTTTGTTTCTAACTTTCTGCACAAAACATCTCAGACATTTATTTTGTACTCTGCTTCCAATTCCCGTATCAGCAGATCCATCTGCTCAGGCTCTTTTTCGTACGTATTGAATGATTTTACAGCTTCTGTTGCGATCTCTACCGACCTCTTTTCCTTGTCAATACCGATATATCTTCTTCCCTCGCTCAATGCTGCCAAAGCAGTCGTACCGCTTCCTATAAAGCAATCGAGCACAATTTCATCAGGTTCGGTAAATAGCTTAATGGCTCTACGGGGCAACTCAACTGGAAACTTAGAATCATGATCTGAATTGCTGCGTACAGAAGGAATTTCCCATACGCCTCTGGAACCCCAATTTACCCATTCTTGTTTTGTAAGCCTTGATCGATCAACCTTCGTTATACCCGGCTTCCAAAAAATATAAATATATTCTGACTCATCTACAGAACGGTATGATATGGTATGCCATCTCGAGTTCTCCCAAGCGGCGTCTTTTACCCATATACGCCGATCATATAAATAAAAACCTACATCTGCAGCAGCTTTTTCTATTAGCTCGCCAACGAGATAAACTCTTGTTTGAGATTGATATTTACCCCCTCTAATATTGTTACCATTAAGCCGACGGTCTATTGTTTGCTCGCTGCATCCAAAGTGTTCTGCAAGTTTATACCGATTCCAATTGGGATGCTCTTGTACAACCTTAAGTATATCTTCTCTTGTAAGATTAATTTTTCGACGAGAAATGTTTTCTGCCATAATTTTCGGCATCGTATCATCCTTAAAACACAATATATCGGCAATATTGATCACCAAAAATCCGCCGGGTTTCACAATGGGAAAATGAAGTTTTATCACCTTTTGCAGAAGATTTTTCCAATCTTCAAATGATAAATCCTTCTCGTATTCTTTTCCAACGTAATACGGAGGCGACCAGATACTGAGCGCAATAGATTCCCGCTCAATTCTCTCCAAAAACTCCTGCGAATCGCCGTGATATATCGCGTTTGGTGCAAGTGATTTAAACAAGTTTACGATTGCCATGACCCTATACACTCCTGTCTTTTTTCATCATAAGTAAGTCTTTGTACTCGCCACGAAGCCTTGTCCTTTAACTTTATAAAGCTCACCCTCACCCTAAAATCTTCACCTAATGTCGGTGCATTTCTACCAGCCAACCAGATGCCATCATCAACCGTTGGGTTATACATTTCTTGCAACTTTCCATTTGGAATAGCTGCCATAGTCACTTCTCTCAAATGATGACGTCTAAAAAGATCATCATCATCGTAGCTGAAATGAATAAGGCATGTCGTTGTGAGGTAATTCTTACCTCCATATCTGGATATTTCTGGCAAAAACCCTTTTTCATTCACCTCGGCACCAGATCGCCATTGTCTCACCCACATGGAAGTTTGTGACATCTGAATCGTTGCAGAACGATTTTCTTTTTCTGCTTTTGAGTCAATAAATAATGCCTGTCTAACAGTTTGATCAGGGAGAATCACATATCTTGCTTTTTTGTAATCGACTGTTCCATATACTCTCTGTTGCACATTAAACCCGGAAAGCCGATCAAGCAATTCTCGCGTTATATCTTCAGCAATATCTTTAACACTATCGGGCGACCTAAAAAATACTTCATGTGCTTCCATTCCAAAATCATAAACCGCTTGAAATATCCAACGCAATGTGAGCTTTTCGATTTCCTCTATTTCATCCAGGGATAAATTTTTGGGGTCTTTTTCCGTCATGTATTTACGTGATATGTGACTTCAAAATGGGTATTTGATTTTGCTACAAACATAGACAGAAATTTATAAGCTGTCAACCACCGGCAAGCTTATATCCTGCTGCAAACCACAACACCATTTTGAACCATCTGGTGTTCGTATTGCAGATTTTAAAAAAGGAATTATTTTAGACAGGTTCGATTTTCAGCATTCAGAAACCTTTTTTGGAGGACTACCATGAACATCATCGTCGTAATGT
>JAPPMR010000559.1 GCA_028818995.1 Candidatus Poribacteria bacterium
CTCCTACAGAAGAGGGTGTTGCATTCGGACAACCGATTTATGAAATAATGTAATAGCATTATTTGGAAATGATATTATGTATTCAGTAATTCCTGCAATTTTTGTGAACGGTATTCAAAAATCTTCTCTATATCTGGTCGAACCAAAAATTTGTTGATCAGTTGTCCTCCCAGCACACCGTATTCAACTTCATCTCCAACAAGTGTTCCGCCATCCGTTTCAACAAATGTGTGTTTATGTATCCAACATCGGTAGGGTCCCCTGCGTTGTTCATCTGCGAAAAAATGCGGCGGGTTCCATTCAGTTATTTCGCTTTGCCATCGGACAGGAATACCTCGGAGTTTCAAGCGATAGTCTATCAGTGTGCCAACTTCCATCTTTATTGGAGAGGAGGTAAGCACCACTAAGTGCATCTGCGGTGGTGTAATCTCTACGAGATTATGTGCATTAGAAAAAAATGAAAAGACCTCATCCAGAGGCTTTTCAATCAGATGTTCTGTTGTAAGTGTAAAGGTTTTCATTTTATCCTCCAGACTTCTTCCATTTGTCGCATGATTATTATTCTTCAAGATAGTTTTCGTTTATATAACGCGTAATCAACTCAATCTCAGGCTCTTCAAGATAAAGTCCAATCTCAATCATTCGACTAATGATCTCGGTTGTTTCCTCTTTAGACCGAGGTGGATAATCTTCAACATCGCCAAGAGAGTGGCATTGCGAGCATTTGTCCTCAAAAAGCGCCTTTGCTTCTACTTCATCATAATTATCTGCGGTTGCCGATTCTACCTCCATTATAGAAGCTGCAATTTCAACAGCTGCTTTTGCTTCATTTGCCCGCATCTGTTCTGCCCGCTGTTGTCTGACTGCTGTTTTAATGTCAGGTGTGATTGCGATAAGATATGCGGAAACGCTCCACTCTTCTTCTGGGAAAATCGGCTCTCCGATAACAGGCTTTATCGCCATACGATTGACCAAACGCACCCAATCTGGTGGTGTGCGCGGCTTCGCAAGTATCGTACGCAAATCGTGACAGACAACACATTTACGTTGTAACACATGTTGTCCCTCGCGCAGTTTTCGCTTTGAGGCTAACTGGTCAAGTGGCGCCTCCGCTGGTAATCCGGCAGTTTCAATCAGTTTGCGGGTTCTGGCGATGCCTTCTTCACTAAATGCTCTTGTTTGCGTTCGTAGCAACGTTTCACGAAAGGTGAACGGCACAGACAATCCTATCAATAGATAAGTACAAATGAGTAAAGACACACCAATATACGGCATTGCTTCCTCAAAATGCCGGAAAAACCGAAGGATAGCGACTTTGACGAGAATCAGGACACCGATAGTAATACCGAGCATCAAGTGTGCAACAGTGCGTGGTGGTAATTCCACTTGGTAATTCCATAAGCGCGGTACCATGTGCCACATCATAAAAATGTAAAGTATAGAGTATGCATAACCGAGGCATCGGTGCAGAAGCGTTAACGATCGCGGTGCTTCGCTCTTATGTGTTTCTTTATCAAATGGATAACCCCACAACTTAAACATCAAGAAAACAGACGCATTCGCTAAACCTAAAAAGACTAATCCGAGAATCGCACTTGTTGAAGAAGACATCATAAATTCCTTTCTTGGTATTACGCCTCCAGAGTCGGACGATTTAATCGAGAATGATATGGCGGTTCCATAACTGCTCGCTGCCGTTCGTTTGCCCATTCGGGGATAGGATACGCAGGCACATAAGCCATATTACCCGCGGTATAACGCGTTAAAATTGAACGCCTCGGATGGTCTGCTGTCCACGGCAATGTTCCATGTGTCACCGCCTCTGTGAAAATCGCTACATCACCAGCATCACAGACGAGTTGGCGGATGTGTTCTTGGTGTTTCTGATAAAGCCGCATTTCCTGTGGACAAGGGTAGTTACTCTTATGGCTTCCGGGAATGACAATCAGTCCACCAACACCGGGTGGAACATCGGTTAGTTGAAATGTAACAACAGTCAAGCCGTTGTGCATCCTTCCATCGCGAAAGATGTAGTATTGATTCGGATCGAATCCAGGACCGGATGAACCGTGAAAAATAAAGCCTTCCGCGCCTTTGTCCATAGAAAGCAGAAACATCTGGTGATCCATACGAAAA
>JAPPMR010000913.1 GCA_028818995.1 Candidatus Poribacteria bacterium
GTTCTATCTCTCTTCGGATTTGAACCTGTTTTTCAATAGGTTGGGAAAAGCCGAGGAGTTCAAAACTTAGTTTTACCACATTCAACTCGTCGCTGAGTTGGTTGCAGTCAATCTCCAAAAGAACTTTTTGGGAAGCCTTGTTTTTCTGATGGAGATCTTTGGAGTAACCAACGCGAAGAACATATCCGTGCTTAACTTTAATATTCCTGATATAAAATTCACTTTGCTGCACCTCAAGGTGTAGGGCTTTTGTCGTCTTTTCTGTGCCTTTCCGGTAACGAACTTCTATAGGATGTGGGGTCAGTTTAAATTCAGGATGTGGCAACGCCTTAAGATACAATGATTGTTCGTTTTCAAAATCCGATGGTGCATCCTGCACTCGCACAGTGATAACTTCGTGAGCCCGATCTAAATTTGCCAATTTCACCTGAATCGGAACAGCGCGGAATTTGCCAGCCTCGACTTCAAAAGGACTGTCATTCGGTTGCGGAAATAAAATCGTATCATCCGATGTTGTTTGAAGTGGTTGGAATGTGACCGGATAAGCACCAATATTTTCTACAAGAATTGTTAGATCATGAATATCCGAACCGTCGTCTGCGTAAAGCAGCGGTTCTTCTTCCCACCTCACCTTAAAATCAAAGATTTTGCATCCACAATACCCACAATGCTTATCATGTGAGTAAATTACCCAACCGACATCACATTTTGAACAGACCACGTCTGCCATACTCGATTACTCCTTCTTACGAGTGCTCCCACGACGCTGGACTTGTTTCAGATCAACATCAGCCACAGAAAATTCTTTAGGAGGTTGTGTTTCTTTATTTTCTTTAGCGTTTTCGGTTTCAGGTTCAGCGTCCCTCCATACAATCTCATCTTCGTTGACTTCTGGGGATAGCGTGTTTTCGGACGATAAATCCGTTTCTTCAGAATTTACACTTTCTTCGTAATGGTTGGGGTTATTTGTAGTTCTCGGCTGGTTTGCGGGGCCGATATCATGTCCTACTTCTTCTGTTTCAGACGTGACTTCTTCATAGTCGTCTGTGTCTTCTGTTTGATCCGTAGTACTTGCACTGCTTATATTTTGCGTCTCTTCTGGTGGTGCCTGCCCTGCTTTATGGCTTTGAGGCCCCTTAGGTGTATGGGAATTATCTTGTGAAAAATACGCGTCTAAGTCTGCATTTCCATCAGAGGTGGTGTCGTCTACAATAGTATTGCTAGAATAAACTTCATCTAGAAACTGACGGTAAAAAGCACTTAGAGCTGCATGTGTTCTGTTACTCTTAACTTCTCGAAGCAATGAATTAATTGTATCCGTAACCTTATTACGATTCAGTCGAGCGAAACTGGACTGCACTGTATTAAAAAATCTATCATAACTTGTTTCATTTTGCTTCTGAGAAAGGTTTTTAATTCCATCCAAATCATCTTGTAAATCGAGCCGTTCTGCCACCCCATCAAGGTAGTAATCATAAGCATATCTGTTGTCAGTGTGATAAAAAACACCTGAAAATGCGTTTTCGTTGATGCGTTGGCAAATTTCAGGAATGAGCCGTCCTAAGGCACGACACCAACGTTGGAGTTTTTGTATTTTGTCGTAAAGTTCAAGGTTGTAAAAATCTGGATCTTGATGAGTTGAATATCCATATTCCCCTGGGGTCTGCCGAAACTTATCGGCAAGCATACTTTGTGCAACCAAATCATCTAAGGCAAAACCTGCTTCCTCTTGGTAGAAAAATAGGAGGTGGTCTACGGAAGATGGGCCTACGCCAAATGATAATCCTTGACCACTTAAACTGTTGTTTAAAGTAGTTAATACTTTCCCGACTTGTCCAAAAATTATATTTGGTGAATCCGAGACTGTAAACGGGATATAGGTTGGCGTGAACATCTGGTACGGATTTGAGCGACTGGCAAGATTCTGGATGTCGAAACTTCCCGAGTCTAAAAGTTCCTGAGCCTTTTTAACAACGTCATCAACCTGCACCTGATCTAATGATAGTTGCCGGTAAGTTTCAGCCATCTGAGTGATTAGGTCTGTCTGTTCTTTCGCTAAGAACGTAGCCATAGATTCCCCGCGGAGTAATTCAATACCTTCATCCAATTGGGAAATCTGGTGACTCAATGTTGCTG
>JAPPMR010000613.1 GCA_028818995.1 Candidatus Poribacteria bacterium
TCTTGAAGTTCAATTATAACAAAAATTTGCCTGAATATCAACTGAAATGCAAAAAACATGGAAGATTAATTCGCATTTTTAGTGGTAGTTTGGTGTATAATTAATATAATATTTAGTGAAGGACAAGGAGTAAATCCGAATGGGAAATCCAGTTGTACATTTTGAAATTGGTGGGAAAGATGTCGGAAAGTTAATTGATTTTTACAGTTCAGTGTTTGAATGGAATATTACCCCCTTAGCAGATCAATTATATATTGCGGATCCAGCATCGGACAAAGGGATAGAGGGACATCTGTTTCAAACAACCGAAGAAACGGATTCTACAAACAATGTCATTATCTATGTTGAGATTGAGGATATACATGCATCTCTTGAAAAGGCAGAAAGTCTTGGCGGTGAAATCCTGATACAGCCTCAAGAAATTCCGGGAAATGCAAGTCACTTCGCAATGTTCCGTGATCCGAGTGGGAACAAAATTGGTTTGTTACAACCAAGATTGTAATTATTATATGCTTTACTAAGGGGTAAATCTAATGGGAAATCCTATTGTTCATTTTGAAATATCAGGCAAAGATGGTGAAAGGTTAAGCGATTTTTATAGTTCCATATTTGGTTGGAATATTAACGATAACACCCACGGCATCTATAGCGTGGATCCAGAGTCCGAGAACGGGATGGATGGACACATCTTTACGACAACCGACGATATGTGCTCCACGAACGGTGTCACGATTTATGTTGAGGTAGATGATCTTCATGCGTCACTTGAAAAGGCAGAAAGTCTTGGTGGGCAGACGCTTGTCCCGCCTCGCGCGATTCCAAGCGGTATGGGTTCTTTCGCACTGTTCCTCGATCCAAGTGGCAACTGCATCGGTTTATACGCGCCAAAACAAAGTACCGATCACGAACCACACGGCGTTCACCCGAATCAGGAATTGGAAGATTAACGCGGAAGCAGATTAATAAACTTGATATAAACGCGAGTTTGATAAATACTTCGGGCAGATGCCTTTCCTCTTAAAGTCCCCCTGATAAGGGGGATTTAGGGGGTTGTATTCCTAAAAATCGCCTCTTTTTGAAGGAATATATTGTTTTTTTCCCCGATTTACGTCCACCTCGGCTTCTAATATTTTTTCAAACTGGCGTTGATATAAAGCGGTTCCGAATGGAAAAATAAATTTGCTTTTTGGAATATATTAATGTATAATTACTTAATATAAAATACATAATATAAAGAAAGGAAAATTCCAATGGGAAATCCAGTTGTACATTTTGAGATAGCGGGTAAGGATGCTAAATCACTAAGCGAATTCTATAGTTCGCTATTTGGTTGGAGTTCCAACCAAGATCCAAGTGGCATTTACGGATTGGATCCGGCAGCGGAGAACGAGGTGTGTGGACACATACTTCCAACAACCGACGACATGCCTGTCTCCAACTATATCACGATCTATATTCAGGTTGATGACCTTCAGGCATCGCTTGAGAAGGTAGAAAGTCTTGGGGGCAAGACCTGTGTACCACCTCAGGTTATTCCGGGAGGTATAGGATCCTTCGCGATGTTCCTCGACCCAGGTGGTAACAGCGTCGGTTTGTATCAACCCCAGGCGTGATCGCTCATGATACTGCGTTTATTCAGGCGTGAAATCGTTGGATTAACGCAGAAATTAACAAAAAAATAGGGTGGCGGGTTGAACTTCACCGCCCTATTACTTTAGTTATGAAAGACAGTTTTACGTCAGCAAAGGTTTCAGCCAACGTTTTGCTGTTTCTAATTCCATACCGGTGCGCTCCGCATAATTCAACACTTGATCCTCCCCGATTCTGGCAATACTGAAATACCGCGCCTCTGGATGCGAATAATACCAACCACTCACAGACGCTGCTGGGGACATTGCCAAACTCTCAGTGAGAGAGATGCTCGTGTTTTCTGTGACCTTCAATAAGTCAAACAAGGTCCGTTTTTGGGTGTGGTCAGGGCATGCAGGATATCCGGGTGCTGGACGAATCCCGCGGTATTTCTCGGCAATCAGTGCCTCATTATCCAATGTCTCATCAACGGCATAACCCCAAAGCATTGTGCGGACGTACTGATGCATCCGCTCCGCGAAAGCCTCCGCTAATCGATCTGC
>JAPPMR010000985.1 GCA_028818995.1 Candidatus Poribacteria bacterium
ATACCATATTAACGCGTTTATTCTTGTTTATATTTTTAGATATGTTATTGTGAACAGATGAAAAAGAAAAAACATCAAGTTATTCCACACTTTTTAGTAAAAGTTCTTAGACAAAAGTATCTTGAATGTAAATGTTCACGTGAACGGACACACTGGCATATTATTTGGCTTTTTGCTGATACCACACATCCCCGAACACCCCGCGAACTCGCTGAGATTGTAGGATGCACTCCGGACTGGGTTCGCAAGTTGCTCAAACGCTATAATATTGAAGGTGAAGCAGCTATGCAAGACAAGCGTGAAAACAATAAAGGGCAGCGTTTTTTGGATGAGACACAGCAAGCAGCTCTTGAAACTGCCCTTTCTGTGCCTGCTGATGGTGGTCTTTGGACAGGTCCGAAGGTGGCGGCGTGGATATCCGATACACTACAGCGTCCTGTCGGTGATGTGTCAGGTTGGAAATATCTCAGGCGGCTCGGTTGGACTTTACAAACACCTCGTCCACAACATCAGGCAGCTGCAACTCCTGATGAGCAGTAGACCTTGAGAAAAACTAAAGGAGCGGGTAGCCACACTTGAAAGTCAACACCCGGATAAACCTCGGCAGAGTTTGCTCGTGATGTGAACCCGGAAGGCAAGAAACAGATAATCCTCTTGTTAGATCGTGCGGATTTTCACACGGGTAAGGATTTAGAAGCTCCCAAGGGATTGAGTTATTTTATTTACCACCGTATACGCGCAAACTTCAACCTGCCGAACGGCTATGGTCGCTATTGCGAGCGGTTGTTGTAAATAAAGTTTTTACATCGCTCTGTGCACTTGTAGAAGTCGTTATGAAAAGGTGTCAATGGTTCACCAAAAATAGAGAGAAGGTGCAAGCACCTGTCGGTTTTGAGTGGATTTGCAAAATGGAAAAACAATAAAATCACGTTAATTTGGTATTACCTATGTCTGTCTTAAAGGAAACTTCATCTATGTCGCTCTGATCATGGATGTCTTCACTTGCATGATCAGAGGGTGGTATATCAGTCAACACTTGACGCAATCTCTGGCGTTGAAACCCTTGGAGACAGCATTATGTCAAGTGTCCCAGAGATCCATCATTCTGATCAAGGCGTTCAGTATCTTTCAGATGCGTCCATCTCACGACTTAGGCATCATGGGATTGAGATTTTAGTCACCCGGAGAGGGTATTCCTTGGGAGAACGGATATGCTGAAAGACTTATCCGCGCGCTCAAGGAAGAAGAAGTTCATCTCAACGACTATGAAGACATCCACGAAGCGAGAGCCCGCATTGGGCATTTTATGACACAGGTGTATCATCACAAACGCCCTCACTCAGCGTTAGGGTATTTGACACCTGTGGAATTTTAGCAGAAAAAACTTGTCTTAACTTTGCTAAATTTTGGTCTGAATAAACGGTAGCACTTCATAGTTATAATCTATCTTGATATCAGAACCAATTAACCGATAACCATTATGAAAATAGGTATTGTAGGTCGACCACACGTAGGAAAAACGACAGTTTTCAACGCTTTAGCACATTCTAATGCTGAAATTGGGGGCTACAGCAGCAAAAAACAGATAAATCTTAGCACTGTATCTGTTCCAGATGAACGTTTAGAACCTTTGGCAAAAGTGTTTCAATCTGAAAAAATTATACCCGCGACGATTGACTACATGGATGGTGGCGGCACCTCGCGTTCAGCAATAAATCCTAATATTGAACGTCTTGAGCACACAGCGTTAGACCCTGAAGTGCTTGGTGAACTCCGCACTGTAGATGCTCTTGCTCATGTTGTCAGACTTTTTGAAGATGAAACAGTTCCACATGTTGATGGTAACATTGATGCTGAAAGAGACATTGAATCTGTCAATTTGGAATTTGCACTTTCCGATCTCCAAATCATCGAAGGACGAATCGATAGACTTGAAAAACTGCTGAAAAACCAAAAGTCCGCTGAACATCAAAATGAACTGAGGATTTTAGAAGAATGCAAACAGTCCCTTGAGGAAGGAAAACCGCTTCGTTCTCTTACAATATCAGAAAATGAGGAAAAGTTAATACGAGGTTACGGGTTCTTAACACAAAAGCCTCTACTACTTATTTGCAACATCAGTGAAACGCAA
>JAPPMR010000504.1 GCA_028818995.1 Candidatus Poribacteria bacterium
TCAGCGGATGCGTGCGGACATCGCCGCTGCGCTGCTCCACAATCCCGATGTCTTGTTCCTTGATGAACCGACGATCGGTTTGGATGTCGTCGCCAAGGCGCGTATCCGGGAATTTATCCAAAAAATCAACGCCGAGCGGGAGGTCACGGTTGTATTGACAACACATGATTTAGACGATGTCGAAAAATTGTGCAAGCGCGTCATTCTCATTGACAACGCGCGTCTCTGTTTTGATGGAGAACTCACCACACTTCGGCGATTGCTTTCGACAGAACGACTTTTGACTGTTGATTATGCCGAAGTCTATCCAGACATCAGTATATCCAATGCGCATGTTACCTTTCAAGAAGGTGCTCGCGTGCAGTATCGGTTCTCTCCAGAAAAAATTAGCACAGCGGATCTCATCGGTGCAATTCTCCAAAAGTTCAAGATTGTAGATATATCCGTCCAAGAGCCTGATATTGAAGAGTTAATCAAAACGGTTTACGAGGATAATCTCACGCTTGAACGTAAATTGGCGAAGCCAATACCACCGGACACAGGCAAATTGACTTGACAGACCCAAAATCTATCAGGTAAAATGTATGGAAAGGTTTTAGCGAACCTGATTGTTGTAGATGTGTCTTATTAATCAGCGACTAAAGATGAGGGACAATTCTTGTATCCCTCTACATCTAATTGTTACAATCGAAAGGAGAAATTTAAATGCGTCTAAGGAATATCAGAATAATCTGTGTACTTGCCGCACTTCTCACTGTGTTCTGCTATGTGACAGCGGCTGATGCACAAGATTTCGTAACAGATGGACTCGTTGCCATGTGGACGCTCAATGAAGCTGATTTGGATGGCAAGACTGTCAAAGATGTTCTTGGCAAAAACGATGCAGAAGTCGTTGGTAAACTCAATTTTGTCGAAGGTGCGACAGATGGCACCGGAGAAGCGATGGAGTTTGAAGGGAAACCCGACAACTACGTTAAAATCCCCGATATGGGTGATTTCGATCATGTATCTATTGAATGCTACGCGCTTGAGGGACAGTTCGGTGGCATTCAAGGCATCGTTTCAACGTGGCAGTGGGCGGCTGGCAAGGTCCATTTCAAATTTGAAGGAAACCAGATTCAAGTTCATAAAAACGACGGTGTCAAAATTCGCTTGAATGCTGAAACCGACAGGTGGTATCACATTGTCTACACCAGCAATACCAAAGACAACGAACTCAAACTCTATGTTGATGGTGAGTTAGTTGATGAAGGGAATGCTGGCACAACGCCTGAAAACATGAAGGAACGGCGCATCGGTAGTGAACACGATGGCAGGTTCCTCATCGGGATGATAGATAATGTCCGCATCTATGATCGGATCCTTGATGAAAAAGAGGTCGAACAGAATTTTGAGTCTAAGAGCGATCAATTGCCCGTTGAGCCTGCTGGGAAACTCTCAGCCACTTGGGGATACCTCAAGGCGTTGCGAAATTAAAAGCGGGCACCTACAGAAAACGAGCACTACTAAAGTTGTTGGGCGGGGTTTCCATGCCTCAGCCCAACACGATTAAAAACGGAGTAGAACCCCATCATTAAAAAAGTGCTTATTCGGATTGCTGGATACGGAACACGCCTTTCCCCGCAACGCGAACGAAGAAACATCACCCCCGAGTTTAAAGCGGAGGTCGTTCTTGAGGCACTCCGTGGTGAAAGTTCACAATAGGGCAGGTAACTGCACAAAGTTTTCTATGATAATCTAATTCTTTGCGTTGTTTTCTATATTTTTGAAAATGATATTGAATTTTCTATAATAATATGGAATAATATATCATTGTGGAACACGGATTCGTAAAGATTAGTATGGTAAAATGGTAAAATGGGTGCAGTTTATTCAAACTCACCTACTTAACGTAAAACTCACGTAAAAGTGAGATTCATTTCTTTAGGAGATTGAACGACATGAAAATTATGTTGGTATTAGCAGGATTTGTGCTGATGATAGCCTATTGTGTTATCAGCACAAGCGACATGGCACAGGCGGAGGAAGTCTTAGGCGTAGGAACGGATGAACTGTTAGGTGGAGACCTAACCGATCCAGAAGACGATGGTGAGCCTGAAGCAGATAAAGGTTACAACGCCATTTTCTCAG
>JAPPMR010000766.1 GCA_028818995.1 Candidatus Poribacteria bacterium
GAATATATTACTGACTTCTATGTTTTTCATCATAAAGTTATGCCTATTATTAAAATATATGAATTCGGTGTAATTTATAATGTATGCTACCACATAAGTACATTAAAAGACGGTTATCTTTTCAGAAAAAGTCTACCTTAACTGATAACCGACAATAAAACAACTGATTTTATGGGCAATATCCTATTTATCTTTTTGAACTTATCTGTTTTTCAACTTACTCATATTACATTGCATTTCTGAATAATTTGAAATACTTTCGTTGCGCGAATATACCCGCGAACAGACCAATTATTACGCCTGCTACAACAATACTGATGAGCTGATAATACGGAAGGAATTCAAGTGTGCCAAGTTGGAAAGTAAGGAGACAATAGAGGAGATAGAAACAGGTAAGTCCCAAGATGGTTCCGCAAAAACCGAGGAAGATACCTTGTATAAAGAAAGGAATTCTGAGATGTCCTCGTGTAGCACCGATAAGGTCTAAGAACTGTATCTCTTCGTGGCGATTTTGGGCTGTTTTAAGAACGGCAGCGCGGATAATCAGGAAGGTAAGGAGAATTGTAATAGAGATGCTCGCAATTGTCATTCGGTTCGTTTGATGAAAAAGATCCGTGAGTATGCCTTGTCCTGTTAGTACGACATCATCAATTTCATCATTGGATTCGATTTCAAAAGCGATCTCTTCCAACCTTTTGCGTGAACCATTTGCTGAGTTGACATATATTTCTAAAGATGCGGGAAAGGGGTTGCTGTCTGCAACTCTATTTTTAATCAGGCTGCCTAATGAACCAAACTGTTTTTCTGCTCTATTATAGTTTTCTTCTTTAGAGATGTAGTCAATGTAAAGGATATCGTCTTTCTTCTGAATCTGGTCCGCAAAAACACGCGCATCCTTTTCAACAACTGTATCGTTGGCAAAGGCTACAAGTGCAGGCACCGTTTCCTTAAGATCAAGTTCTTTGTAGACAGAAGTATGAATAAATAAAAAAGTGTTCAATAAGACTGTGAAAAAAGCAAGCGCGATAAGACTTAATAGGTTGTTTAAGCCGGTGCGACCAATATGTGTAAAGAGATTTTGAATTTTATACCGCATTTTGAATTAAGACTTATCCTGTTTTCACTTTGTGGAGCAAGTTTTATCGTTGCATTTATTGATACAGTTTCATGAACACAATAGCGTTATGTTGTTATACAGCCATCCTTGAGTTTAAAAACCCGTTTTGGCGAGGCATTTTTAGCACGAATAAATTTTTCGGGGAGTTCAGGATCAGAAGTGGCAACTAAAACTGTAGCACCTTGAAAATTGAGCGCGTCAAAGAGTGAAAGCATTTCAAGTGTGAGTTCTGGATCTAATGTTTCTGTAGGTTGATCTGCAAGAAGTAACAGTGGACTATTGATAATCGCTCTTGCAATAGCAAGCCGTTGTTTTTCATTGCTTGATATTTGGGTTGGCAGTGCATTTTTATGGTGGACTAACCCTATTTGGTGTAGGAGATTATTTACATTTTCGCGCAGTATCCTGTGTTTTGTGCCAATTAACTTCTGCGGAATAGCAAGATTTTGCTCAACTGTTTTGGTCTCAACTAACTTCCAATCTTGGAAAACCACACCGATTTTTCGCCTAAAAAAAGGTAGCGTTGAAGGAGTGAGATCAGCAAGGGATTGACCAAGCACACTTAAAGAACCTTCAGTAGGCGTTAATTCGCGATAGAGCAGTTTTAGCAGCGTTGTCTTACCAGCACCACTGTCACCAACGAGAAAGCCGAATTCGCCACGTTCAAGACGGAAACTTGCCCTTTCAAGAACACTTAAATCTTGATAAGCGAAACTGACTTGATGTAGTTGAATCATAATTGTTCACATTCTACACAATTGCAACTGTTCATTGCTCAGGGATATTACAACTCTCCAAGGACTACTCTGGTGTATTGGTATAGTTGCAGTCTTTCGAAGCACAGGCGTGCAAAGTTTCACCTGTCTTTTGCACTTTCTCAACGAGATATAAGGCATCACATTCTGGACACGACTCAGCGATCGGTTTATCCCAACTTGCAAATCCGCACGTTGGATAGTTGCTACAACCGTAAAACACTTTTCCGCGTTTACTACGGCGTTCACCTAAGTAG
>JAPPMR010000562.1 GCA_028818995.1 Candidatus Poribacteria bacterium
TCGCACACGGAAAGTGGGGTGAAGGTGAATTCCACCTGGGAGATATCGGTAATAAGACTGTTGGCGATGATGGCACAGGAACTATTGAATTGTCAACAGAACTGTGGGAAATTGGCACCGGTTCTATTATAGATGTTGTTGGAAAAAGTATCATCGTCCATGCAGATGCTGACGATTTTGTATCTCAACCTTCAGGAAATGCAGGTGCACGAATTGGGTGTGGTGTGATTGAGTTGGCAGAATAAATATCAGAATTATGATAACCTGTAACCTTTTATGCTCACTGGGAAAAATATTAAAGTGTCACTACTGTATGAAAGTTTATATTTTTCTTGCATTTTGAATTCAAAAATGCTATAATTTGTAATTAATTATTAATTGTGTGATTTGCATGTATTTTTGCTATCACCATGAGAAAGTTTAATTTCGGCACAGCTAGCAAGTCGAAATAATAAAAAACAGTTTATGTTGCTCAATTTGTAGTAATTTGGGAAGCGCGCTTCTTACTCAATAACAACAAATTTGGGCATACTGAATAAGGAGATTTCATAGCTATGAGAAAATTGGCAATTTTTCTTACAATTGCTTTTGCGTGTATCACTATCGTACCAGCGGCATTTGCTCAAAAGTGGCAGCCGGCGGGTGAAACTTGGATTGAAAAGTGGTGGGCACTTGATTTAGTTCTGAATACAGGAGGCTTTGGTCCATCTGCCGCGCGCGACTATCTCGCTGATGGCACTAACGGTGACATTACAAACGTGAATGCTTCAACCCGCTACGGCGCTGGACAGACAGGTAGACGTGCTGTGCACCTGCCCCCTGAAAACGGAGGCGTTCTTGCATGGGGCGTAGTGACAATTGACACTGAAAGCCAAAACAATATGTCAACGAGTCGTGGTATTAACGATCTCAATAATATCACTTGGCATGGTATTATACTCGTCTTATCTCCGGATGACAGGAAGACAACTATGTACCCTGCACACGATGATCATGCGGAAATCTGGCTCAACGGTGAGAAGGTTTATAACAACCCAAACTGGACTGGTGGTGCTCGAGTAGCGTCCCAACCCACAGAAATTGATCTCATTAAAGGTGAAAACTTCCTGCATTTCAAATGCGGTGAAGGCGGTGGTGGAGATTACGTCAATCTTCGTTTTGATGAATCTGACGAAGATCTTAAGATTGCACCAACGCTGGATGGTCAATTCCTTGATGTGCTGACACCTGTTGAACCAAAAGGCAAAGTAACAACAATTTGGGCAGATATCAAGCGGAAATAATCTGTAAAGTTTATGTACAAAAAACCCGCATTCTCAATGGATGCGGGTTTTTTATTCAAAGTAGATCTTCAAGATGGGTGTTTTATTTTGCTTCCAAAATCGTTAATGTCTTATTGTTAGAGATATTCTTTAATTCTTGCACTATCCCGCTTGGCCATTCAATAACAATGCTATCCACTTCCTCCGCCTTATTCAAACCGAACAACAACCGTAAATCGCTTCCCGAAGCATAACTTGAACCGCTTTTTACCTCCGCTATCTGAGTGATGTTCCCTGTTACAATTTTCACTTTTGCACCTATACCATCACGGTTACTTTGCGTTCCGACGAGTTTAACACCGAGCCAGTTTTTCTGATTTCCTCCTTCGTTTCTGAGTAGCACAGCACGTTGATTTGAATTCATAATAATTATATCAATGTCCCCATCGTTATCATAATCGGCTGATGCAGCTGCCCTACCGACAAGTGCCTCAGCGAAGTAATCACCGGAAGTCTGTGAAACCTCGGTATAGGTTCCGTTGCCGTTGTTGTGAAACAGTTGGTCTCGTTGTGCGAAAGTTTCATAGTCCGTTAGTTGTTCAATGACCTCCTGTGGATGACCATTTGCGCAAAATATATCCAAGTGTCCATCGTTATCATAATCAATAAAAAGTGGACTAAAGCCAACGAATGGCAAGGTAGGTTTTTGTAATAAACTCTCTACAGTAGCCTCCTCAAAGAAGAAATTGTCATCACCAAGATTTTGGAGTTTATAGAGTGTCGCTTTCTCGGAATTCGCAACGATGATGTCAAACAAACCGTCCCGATTATAGTCTCCACAATCTACGCCCATAGAAC
>JAPPMR010000892.1 GCA_028818995.1 Candidatus Poribacteria bacterium
GCGATTCGGAGATCGCTCCTACAAATGAAGTGTCCAATTGTTTCAATAACTCACCATAAATACGAGGTTTTGTATTATATCCCACATCTATCACGGAGATTTGTAACCCTCAAAAAGATTTGACTTTTGAGCTAAATTGTGGCATTATATAATTAGTTGAATTATAAACATGGGCGGATAGGTGCGCCCAAGACCCAGTTACATAACTTTAGATATATCTTACTTAATTGGGTAAAAATTATAAATAGAAATCCGATTTGACTCTTAAAGAATTTCTACACCTAAAAGGAGTGTAAGTAAATGTACGCAGTATTTGCAAGCGGTGGGAAACAGCATCGTGTTGAGGTAGGAAGCCTCATAGATGTAGAAAAGTTAGACAATGCTGTTGGTGAAACGGTGACGTTTCCTTCCGTGTTAGCGATTGCCGGTGAAGATGGTCAACTGCAAACCGGGACCCCTTATCTTGAAAACATGTCAGTTACGGGTGAGGTGGTTCAGCAAGGTCGTGCAAAAAAGATCGTCGTTTTTAAATCTAAACGTAGAAAAAGCTACAAACGTAAGTTAGGTCACCGTCAATCATTTACCCGTATCAAAATTACCGCAATTGGTGGTGAGGAAATTACCACGATTGACGGAGAGGAGGTTGAATCTGATGGCACATAAGAAAGGTGGCGGAAGTACCCGTAATGGTCGTGACAGTATCGGAAAACGGCTCGGTGTCAAAAAGTTTTCAGGAAACCATGTTACGGCAGGAAGTATCCTTGTCCGACAGCGTGGCACGCATTTACACGCTGGTAATAATGTTGGCGTTGGCAGGGATTACACGCTTTTCTCAAAAATTGATGGTTATGTCTGGTTTGAGCGAAAAGACAAATACCGCCGCAAGGTGAGTGTTTACACAGAGCGTCCTGCGTATTAGAGCGTTTTTTAGAAGCCTCACCTGAGTGTGGGGCTTTTTTGTTTATTGCACTATGCGTCAAATTGTGTTAGATAATCAATTCACTTATACTTGGAGCTTTTAGTAACAACTATAATTTTTCACACATTATAGTAGGCGCGGTTTCAAACCGCGCCTACAAGGGAATGTTATATTTTTGGGGACTATAAAAAATACAATGAATTATAAAATAAGTTGACATTTTCACCCCTCGGTAGGCGAGGTTTCCTAACCTCGCTGATGTAAGGTGTTAAAGTAATTCTAAAATCTACCATAAAAGGCAAATAACATGAAATGGATACCTTCGCTCCTAATATTCGTTATTATATTGGGATGCGGTAGCAAGCAAATAGAACAATTAGCAATTGAGACCGCAGATAACGCGCGGATAAGTATTGCTGCTGCAGAAAACGTTGGTGCGCGCGATGTAGCCGTGAGCGAGATGAACTCTGCGGAGGAGATGCTTATCAATGCTGACTCCTCCTTGCAATCAGGCGATGTAGAACGCGCATATCGATTGGCATTACGGGCGTATCTCCATGCGCGAATTGCAACAGAGAAGTCATTAGCAGTTCGGCAAGAAGCACAGGTTAAAGAAGCACAGGCTGAATTAGAGTTACGACAACAGGCTACGGAAGAAGTTTTGAATAATCTTGAGAAACTTCGAGCAGAACTCGCCGACCAGAAGAAATAAAGGAAATCCCGATGCGAATTTATGGATGGCTGCTATTAATAGGATGTCTAATTAGCTACGGATGCGTATCAGTTGAAATTGATAGTGTTCTCCTTGACACACAACTTCAGCTTGGACAAAAGGCGATTTCCAGTGCAGCCGAATTCAATGCTGAACAACTCGCAACCGATGAATACAGCCGTGCCGTTAAGCTCCTTAGATTTGCCAAACAAGCACAGGAACGTGGAGACATTGCGCAAAGCATGGAATTCGCATATCAGGCAGAACTTGTAGCACAAATCGCTTTGTATAAAGCAAAGCAGCAGCAAGCACGAGCACAACTCATTGCAATCCAAGAACAGATGTACCAAGAGGTGATAACGGAAAAAGAATATGAAATAGAAATAGCAAAGATTCGCAATGAGATGAAGACGATTGAAATTGAACAAAAATTAAAAGAGATTGAGGCAGGAAATCAACGTGCTGGTTCACTCACAACAGATCTTAAG
>JAPPMR010000761.1 GCA_028818995.1 Candidatus Poribacteria bacterium
GGTCAAATTGAATCCGATATCCGCGAACAGATTACCGAATACGAAGGCACAACACAGTTTCATGAAGAATTCGTCAACGCCATTTTCACAGATAAACGTTTGGAATTCAGGCCCGATATCTTAAAGTCTAAGGAGGACCCGCAGTTCACGCATTTTGTTTCGGTTAAAGACTGGTTTGCCTTTGATACCCTCTACGGCACGATCGAAGAAAGAGCATTTGTGCGATTGTTAGACAGATGGATTAAGGACACAGAAAAAGACTACGAGACCATTTATCTACTTCGCAATGAGGGACATTTCTCACTCTATAACTTCTCTGATGGGGCAGGATTCCAACCCGACTTTGTGCTGTTCTTACGCGAGAAAAATGGCAACGCGCTATCCTACCAACTTTTCATAGAACCCAAAGGAAAACACATTGCTGATGGTGACCGCTGGAAAGAGGAATTTCTACAAGAAATTTGTGCAGAATTTCCCAGTAGAATCCTAACAGAAGATAAGAAATATCGCATCATCGGCGTGCCTTCATTCTATAATGAGGCACAAGAAAATCAATTCAGAGAAGACCTTGATAATGCATTGAAAACCGTTCCCCAAACGCAAGAACAAGCCATCTGAAAGCTGCTTTCATACTGCGGCTATCCCACCTACTCAACAATTTACTTGACATACTCCACTACAAGTGTTATGATATTTAAAACTTTTCACTGACGAAAGAATAATGGAGAAATTGTCCAACGCATGTCAAAACCGAAAAGAAAACGTAAAAACAGACAACCTGAAGACCAAGGTGTGGACGAAATACCACGCTTACCTAAAACAAAACCGCTACAACTTCGTTATTACGGTGATCCGGTGCTCCGTAAAAGAGCGGAACCTGTTCAGGAAATCACTGACGCAGAAATGACACTTGCTGAGGAGATGTTAATGACGCTCTACGCTACACACGGCATCGGACTCGCAGCAACACAAGTTGGCGTTTTAAAACGATTCCTCATTGTTGATATAGACCCAGAAGACGCAGACTATCAACCGCTCATGCTGTTCAATCCTGAAATTTTGAGTGTTGAAGGTGAAAGTGTGGCAGAAGAGGGATGTTTAAGCATCCCTGACCTCCGTGCTGATGTGAAACGTCCGGAAAAGATAGTCGTTAAAGCAATGAACGACTACAGTGAAGATATTCAGATTGAAGCGGATGGACTTCTCGCCCGTGTGATCCAACACGAAATTGACCATCTCAACGGAACGCTTTTTATTGACAGGATTAGCGGTTTAAAAAGACAATTGCTTCGTCCCGAATTGGAAAAAATACAGAAAGCCGACAGGCCTTTATAGTGAATTATAGAAATATGTTGACATATCTTCTGTGAATCAACGCTGAATACGCTTTTGGTATTCAGCGGGAGCGATCTCCGAATCGCGACGAAACTCAATGGTAGTCGGGAATCGGAGTTCCCTCCTACAAACCAAAATGTAAAGTTAATTGTAAATCCACTATATAGTACTTTAGGATGTGAACAGATGATACCGAAACCTTTACAAACAAAAGTAAACCGACTCTACAATTGCCTGCGAGACTATGAAAAAGTCATTGTTGCCTTCTCAGGTGGCGTTGATAGCACATTTCTCGCAGAGGCAGCACAACACGCCTTAGGCGATAACGCACTCGCTGTTACGGCAATCTCCGATTCCTATCCTATCCGAGAGATGAAAGCAGCACAAGATATCGCCAAACAGATAGGTATCCGCTTTGAAACGATTCACACCGAAGAGTTAGAATTAGAAGGATACGCGAGCAATCCGACCAATCGTTGTTTCTTTTGTAAGACAGAACTGTTCGATAAACTACGTCCAATCGCAGATAAATACAACGTGGGAACTATCGTATACGGAGCAATTCCAGATGATGTTGGCGACCATCGTCCTGGGATGGACGCAGCGAAACAGATGGGTATCCAAGCCCCCTTGATTGATGTTGACCTCACAAAAGCAGAGATACGCGAAATTTCAAAAGCATGGGATTTGCCAACATGGGATAAACCGGCGTTCGCCTGTCTATCCTCAAGGTTTCCTTACGGCATGCGTATCACCCGTGAATTGCTGCGTCAAGT
>JAPPMR010000415.1 GCA_028818995.1 Candidatus Poribacteria bacterium
GCCGAGAATGTCGTAGTTCGCCCAAATCGAGACTAAAGCCACTTTGCTGGTGCGCGTAATTGCTCTGAGGATTTCATAGACGACGGGAGAACCGAACCACACAGCGCAGAAGCCTATTATGGCATAGCGAGGGTTTGAGGTTAGCGATGAGAATAACAATATTAATAGACCAGAAGAAAGCGTAATCAGCACTGAGTAGGCGACGATTGAAAGCGGGATCCAATAATTCTCGGTAAAAAAAGGTGTATCAGTTAACAGTAAATGCTCAAGAAATAATAACAACCCAGGAACCAATGTGAGACAGCCAAGCAGGATACCGATAACAGCAAATTTCCCGATGAGGTAATCGATCCATGAAATTGGTTTGGATAGATAGAGGGAGAGGGCGTTATTTTTTAGATCGGTAGCAATTAAGCCGGAACCCCCGAAAATAGCGATCAGCGCGACGAAAAATGAGGAAGGGGGACCTGCGCCGGGGTTTCGGAATAGGAATTTCTGAAAAAACTCATTGTCAATGTCAAATCCAAACTCGACCATCGGCACCTGATTATGAATGTAGATAAGGACTGCATGAACCAATATATAGATTGCGGGCGGAATAGCAACGATGAGCCGGACAATTTTGCGTTGTGCAAGCAGTTTCAGTTCTGCTTTTGCAATAATCCACCACCGTGTATAATGGCTGGGGTTGAGTGTTCCTTCCCAATGTCGGTAGTTCTGTGTGTGAATAGGCATATTTTTTAGTAGTTTTCAGTTAAGAGGTGTTTTTGCTTGGGCGTTTTCTCTCGTCTAACAGAACCCTCTTGTAACCGATAACTGACAGCCATCTTAATACTTGTAGATGGCGGTTCTTTCTAAGGTATCCGAGAAAGGACCCTGTTTTTCAGTCTGGATTTCAACGGTGATGACCCCCAAATGCGTATCGCGCTCTGGATCTTCGTCTATCAAATAGCGTGGAATCTCTGCAGTCATGAGCCGATCCAGCCGATTGAGTTCCTGCGACCAACGGAGGTCAAGGAGTCGTCCATCGTAGACCTTCTTATGTTGCACCCCATTGCGTATGGAGTAAACTTGGGCACTGGTGGTAAAATCCGCCTCAGAGATTGTACTCACACCGACACTTGGACTGAGAATGCTCTGGTTCCATATCAGTGGTATTCCATTTTTGTCAACCAGATAAATCCGTAGGTCAATCCTGTCAACGCGCGGGTCCGATTGGAGCTGGATGCCCTCAAAATTCTGAATCATGCCACTCCCACACGAAAGCATAGAAAGAACGCAGACACCGACGAACGCGATTCTCCGACCTTTTAGTATAAACTTGCGAGGCAAGTTAAAACGAAACACATCAATCCTCCTCTTTCACATTTTTAAGGGCAACTTACAGATTCCCATAGAAACCTGCTTTACCCATTTATTATACCGCTTTTAGCGGACAGATGTCAATCTAAAATCCGCTTTGTATCTTTTCCCAAAAGTGATATAATGATACCTATGATACCCACTAAAGTCTTAATCGGTTCAGAAAACAAAGTAAAAATTGAGAGTACGAGACAAAGTTTTTCCAAATTTTTCAAACCTGTGGAGATCAAAGGATTACGTGTCGATTCCGGCGTTTCCGTCCAGCCCTTCAATGAAGACACATTCACAGGTGCCAAGAATCGTGCGGAACACGCAAAGCGCATCAACGACGAACAGCACCTCAATGCCAATTTCTTTGTCGGCATCGAAGGCGGAGTCATTCAACTGCACAAGAGATGGTTTCAATTTACCGTCATCCATATATTGGATGTGCAGCACCGAGACAGTTTCAGCACGAGTGGATTGTACGAATTGCCTGACTGGATGGTAGAAAAACTTTTGGCGGGAATTGAATTAGCACACATTATTGACGAACTCACACAAGATTCCAATACAAAAGAGAAACAGAGTGCGAGCGGATTCTTTACAAACGGAGAAATAGATAGACTCCAAAATTACACACAAGCAATAACTTTTGCTTTAATCCCTTTCCTTCAGGACAACCTCTATTTTCAGCGAAAGTAGATTGGATCTCGCCATATAAAACTTCGGAGGAACCCCATGAAAGCTGCAGTATTATATGAAACC
>JAPPMR010000563.1 GCA_028818995.1 Candidatus Poribacteria bacterium
CTGTCAGCAAGACTTCACCATCGCCGATAATAGCCATGTCATTACATAACGTGCTAATATCCTCAACAATGTGTGTAGAAAGAATCACAACAATATTTTCACCGATCTCTGAGAGTAAATTGTAGAAACGATTGCGCTCAATCGGATCTAATCCAGCAGTTGGTTCGTCAGCGATGATAAGTTGTGGATCGCCGAGTAAGGCTTGCCCAATACCGAAACGTTGTTTCATACCACCAGAATAAGTGCCAAGTTTCTTTTTTCGAACATCATAGAGATTTATTTTTCGCAAGAGCACGTCTACGACATCTTTGCGCTCCTTTTTATTCGTGATACCTTTTAGATCGGCGATATGGTTGAGTACTTCTTCGGCGGTAACACTCGGATAAACACCGAACTCTTGTGGTAAATACCCAAGTGTTTTCCGTAAAGCATCTGGTTCTTTTGCGACATCAATATCGCCAAAGTGGACTGTCCCGGAATCGGCATCTTGCAAAGTCGCGATCGTGCGCATCAGTGTTGATTTACCTGCGCCGTTGGGTCCCAGTAAACCAAACATCCCTTTACCAATACTGAGATTTACATCTTTCATCGCCTCGACGCCATTGTCGTAGGTTTTTGAAAGATTTTTGATTTCAAGATTCATATTTCTACCTCGTATTTTCTATCCGGTATCTTGTTTTGTGCGTTATGCAATAGGTTATATTGATTGTTTGTTGGGTGTAGTCGGAACCGAAGTTCCGCCTACATTCTATATCCAGCCATTTTGCGGTTTCAAAATCGCGGCTTTTAATGCTTTGGCATGCTGCGCAATTAAGAACAGGATCACACAGAACGTCACGCTATCAAAAACGATGTATAACCAGTTTTGAGAGAAAAAAATATGCGTCATCAACAGACACAGAATCAGTGGCACAAACATGATGCTCCCTAACAGATACGTCCGTTTGAAGATCATCAGTGCTCCACACAGAAATTGAAAGAAGCCCACGAAATACAGGTAACCTGCCCGATGTAACAGATCGTAGAACTCAAAGAAGAGAGGATTGGTCTCTGCAACTTCTGTTTGGAATTCCGCCGGGTCGTAAGGCAAAAAGAGTTTCTCGGTCCCTGCGTGAATAAAAAGTAGTGCTAATAAAAAGCGGATAATGTAAGTTGCAATTTTCATATCAGAATTTCACACTTAATTTTGAACCAATTGTTCTTGGCAGCCCATAGTTTGCGAAAACTCCTGCACCGCCAACCCCATAACCGTAGCTAAAATAAATCTCATCTGTCAGGTTTTG
Organism: Candidatus Poribacteria bacterium; assembly: GCA_028818995.1. The sequence goes on from JAPPMR010000563.1 coordinate 1,284, forward strand.
TCCCCAGAAAATGAGGTCGATTCTCTCAGTAGAAACGACAAAACGCGCATTTAGCAAGCCATAGGCTTCCTGTTCAATTGTATTTTCGGCATCGAAGAACATATCCGTCTGATACTGATAATCAACCGTGGTTTTCAACGTAATTAGACTACTGACGGATCTTTCGTAACTGAGGCCAAAGTTCCCATTGAAGTGTGGCGAATAGCCTTGTTCATTCCCAGCGTTATCTAATTCACCCCCGGGTCCGATAGTCTTGTAATCCGTGATTTCGGTTTCTAAATATCCGATATTGATAATTGCGGTGAGACCCTCTACCAATGCCCACTCTGTCTCTAATTCGGTACCGTAGCTAATGCTACGTCCCAAGTTTGCCCGACCAAGATTGAAAGTCTCCAGATCTATTACAGTGTAAAGTTGCTGGTCTCTGTAGTCGATGTAAAATCCAGTCAGATTGGCTCTCACTCGATTTTGTAGGAACATTGATTTTACGCCAGCCTCGTAGTTCCAACTGAACTCTGGATCGAATTTAGCTGCTTCTGCATCGGTTGTAAATGGGTTGATGCCGCCGGGACGATAACCACGCGCGACGTTACCAAAGAACATAATGTCGTCTGTTGCCTCATAGGAGAGTCCAACTTTAGGCGATGTAGCATTAAACGTTGCTGTTTCTTCAAATTCGGCAGGAATGGCTCCCAAATTCGGATACTGATAACCAGTATTTCCGTCTTTCGCATAAGATCTACTCACGTCCGCGTGGTTATTTTCTATCTCAAAACGGATGCCAGCGATTGCTCGAACGCGTTCGATAACCGGATAGTCAGCGTT
>JAPPMR010000171.1 GCA_028818995.1 Candidatus Poribacteria bacterium
CGAACCTGATGGTCAATTGCCAACTTCACACCGTGCTGTGAACAGGACTCAAGCATCGCCTTTCCTTGCCCAAGATTTTCAGCCATCGGTTTTTCAGACAAAATGCCTTTGACACCGTGTTTTGCAGTTTCAATCACCAGTGGTGCATGGTGTTTCGGACGCGTACAGACTGAAACGAGATCAATTTCTTCTGTCTCAAGCATTTGGATGTAATCGGTGTACTGTTTTTCGACCTCGTACCTTTCACCGTACGCTTTTAGGCGTTCTTCGTCAATATCGGCAATTGCAGTGATAGTCGCCCTCGGTTCATTCACATACCAACCGGCGTGCATGTGAGAAATGCCACCGCATCCGATGATTGCTACCTTATAATTTTTGTCCATAGAATATTCCTTTTTTATTAGTCGAGAAGTTCAAGATATTGTTCCACACTAACCATCCGTGTTCGTTGTATCTTGCGCCTAATTTTATGTAAAAACCTTCACTATAAGTCAGATTCATTAATTTTATTGTAGATGTCGGTGCCCATGGTGACTAATTTTTCTCGGATTTCGGGCCAATGCTCGGAATCTTTCTTGCCTTTATCAAGGATAGAAAATACTACTGATACAGACTGGGATGCTTCTTTATATTTACACTTGTATCCTTCTGATTCTGGAAACAGCTCCATTACTTCATCCCGTCGTTCCAATCTATTTGCCCCTTCAAATCGAAGCCGAATAGAGCATTGATGATTGTTAAGTTGAAGAGTTAATTGTACACCACGAACCCTTTTGTCAAGGTAACCTTCCTCCTTAATAGATCTAGGTGCACCCTTAAATACTTCACCTAGTTTACCCTCGCGGATCGGTGCCCAGAATTCACTATAGCCAGCATCAACTTTCTTCTCAGTTTGGATATCTATTGCAGGTTTCACGATATGGTGAAAAGAAAGTTCTTTATGCGTATTTGCTTGGACTTGGATGAGATACCAATCAATTTCGCTATCTTCATTGCGTAGATTGCATGTGACTATCATTAATTCTTCAAATTCTTCTGCAACTAAAACTGCTACATCGGCTTCCTTTAGGCGCGCGTAAGCCTCAAGCCTCCCCCAGTGATCCCAATTCGCTTTTTCAAACTGATTTTCAACAACGAGTGTCCCATCCTCGCCGACTGCAACAATGTCTGCTTTGCGCGTGCCGACGTTTGCTTCTGTTTCCGCGTCTTCAAATTTGCCAACATTGAGTGCGTCAAGTGTATTAGCGAGGTCCGCTGAAAAATCCCTTTCTCCTTGTGGATAAACGGTTGAAAGGGAAACTGTTTTTTGAAGGTTCATTCAATTCTCCTATAGCAAGACCAAGTTCAGTCATAGATATTAGGTCATTTACCCATCGGAACAATCAATAGAATTGATGTTGGCCCTTCCTTCACCCGGACCTCTCCTGGCCCATATTCAACGACCTTGCCATTCTTCAATATAAAGTTGTAATCTGCCCTATCCCATGCCCATCCTGTTACAAGGCGATGAGCGTATTTAAGTGCCTCATATTCTCCAGATTTTTGGACACCATCTGGACGACCTAACACATTTATAACTTCCGCTCGTGTCATGTCAATATTTAGGTGTTTTATCTTCTCACCAGTTGTAGCACAAGCAGTGAGAAGAAAAGCGATACAGATAATTAAAGCGAAAATCAATTCTGTTTGACGTAGATAATTCTTTGAAATATTCAATACAGTCACCTGTGATCGATTTGTACTCTGTACATCAGTTTTTTTATCTTTACTGTTCTCCACGTTTTGGGACAACTGCCAGCATCTTTCTTTTATCCACCACTCGCTTGATAGATATCATGTTAGTGCTCACGGTAAACCCGTTTGCAGATTGTCCGCTTGAACAATCAATGCTGAACGTGGTTTGGCTGTAAGCAAGTTTGAATCTGGGAAAATTGCTAAGATTACATCACCGCGTTTGTAACTTGGCCTTCTCCTCATCATAGTTGTCATAGATACTCATTTCAGGACTTTCCCAATCTTCTGCAAAGCACGCTAAGCGAGCACGTAGATTCGCCGCTTGTGTTTCGTCAATACCATGCTCACTTAAATCTACAGCACCTGGAAG
>JAPPMR010000752.1 GCA_028818995.1 Candidatus Poribacteria bacterium
AATCGGTGAGGAGACCGGTGTAGCCCCAACTCACACGAATGTCTGCGTTCTGAGGTGTCTCAGTTTCTTCAAATTGAATGTCGCCGTCACTGGTAGTCTGCCATGTCTGCATGGCGTATCGGATTTCAGGTAGATATGGACTGTCCTTTAAAACAGGTGAGATATACACCCGGATCGGCATCTCTGTGAAACGGGTGATTCTTCCCTGAGAGAAGAGCGTGATATAGTCGAAATAGTCCGCGTTCGCTAATTGGGAGACTTCTTGTGCTGTTACGTTATTGAGAAATATGAAAGCAAAAACTATCAGGATAATGGCAAAATAGTTTTTTAGAATTCTCGTTTGCACCAAGTGCCTCCTAATTGTGAATTGAGTAAGTTGAGGTGAAACTCAACGTGTTACGCGTTAAGTTTCACTTCGTCTAATCGATCTGCTTATTTTTCTGCTGTTGTTACCACAATCCGTACCTCGCTCTGTAAGAAGTCGGAATGTGGTTCATCTGTGTCAGGTGGTATCGGCTTCAGTCCCCGAAAACGTTGAGCCGCCAACTTTGGGTCTGAATCAGTCAGATAGAAATAGCCGTTTGCCTCATGCGTTTCGATGGGTGGGAACTCCTCTGTTCGTGCTGCAACGACTAAAAATTCTGTGCCAAACGGTGCCGCACATATAAATTCTCCGATTTCGACAACACTGTTGGCTTGGGAAGCATCAATATAATAGTTATCTTGTAGCAGTGTGCGTTTTCTATCGGCAAGGGTATAAAGCAATCGGACATAAGCAGTTTGATTCACGCGTACAAAAATTTTGACTTTTTCATCTTGAACGTAACGCTGGGAACCTTTTCCTCGGTTGGTCCATACTTCAACCTCTAACTCTTCAAGAGGTATAGCGTTTTCTGGGTCCCTAGCAAGTGGTGGATAATTTTGAGGATCGAAAGCGTCTATCTCAGGACGCATCTGTTCATAATTGATGGGTTGGTAGATGATGGATTCGCCACGAATTTGCGAACGTAAAAACCGCACAACAGCTGTTGCTACAAAGTCGCCGGTGTTTAGATTGCGCACCGTTGTCCTAATTGTAATTTCATCGCCGTTTTCCCAACATGAGCAGGTAATTCGATTCTGCGGAGCCATTAGGTCTATTTTGTTGATGTCGGGCGCGGTCTGTTTAAAATTGTGCATGGACCCAATAATGGGCCAGTTAAGGTGTGTTAGCAGTGCTTCACTAAACCTTTGTGAAAATGGACAAATCATCTCGGAATCTTCATAGGTAACCGGTTCTATCCAACATTTGCGAGGCCCGGTATCGCGCTGCCGTGAAAGTTGAAATTCGATAACTTTGGCAACGTCATCAGCGGAAACGATCATTGGTGAATCAAGTTCTGTGACACGCTTGATTACCTCTCTGTGTGACATCTGTAATGTACCGCTGGTACTTGTTGCCGCTTTTGCCAATCGCTTGAATGCCTCTGTCGAATTAATGTGGTATCTATATTCGGCCCCGATCTGAATAATCTCTGCTTCTTTCAATGCTTCGTAGAGCGGATAGGTTTGCAGATATTTCCTCACCGCGACTTCGATCTCGAATACTTCCTCTGCAAATTTGGCGGACTCAAGGAGGTGGTTAATCTCTTTGGAGAGTTCTGAGACGTGTTCGGCATAATGCTGCTTGAGTTTGTCCCGGTCAATGTAGAAAAGAGCATATGTATCTGGGTCTGTACGCGCCAAATCGACAGAGAGATTTCGGACACTAAATCCTCTTAGTCTCATTGCTGGTTGCTCTTGACGTGAGTCGCAGTAGTCTTCCATGACTGCGCTATAGTGTTCCTGTACCACATCGTGTTGCAATTCGGATTTGTTAGCAAGAAAGATGCGCTCTGCATTGTCGAGAATCCTTGAAGTGACTTTTCTATGAGCAACAGCGGTCGCTGCTTTAAAGGCTGGCTCTCCTGTTCCTAGACTTTGGCCTATATGAAAAAGATATTTCTCAATTGGATATTTCTTTAATTCAGGTGCAATCCAATCAGGTAGTGCCGAATTCGCTGTTAAGGTGTAGATTGTTGTCAGGACAATCAAGGAATAAAAAAATAATTTTCGCATGG
>JAPPMR010000306.1:0-1846 GCA_028818995.1 Candidatus Poribacteria bacterium
GTGTTTACGAGGTTGAGCCCCCTTTAAATGAGCATGAATTAACTCTACAGTAATAAATGATTTCTGGTCTCCTCCCAAATTCTGGATCTGATTATCTCTCTCTACTGGGTCTGTAAAGACTTCCTGTATATGCTGGTAAGTAAGCATTTCTCGTTTGAGACCACTGTCTGATCGTCCAGTAATGGCTCTGTTTATTTCACTTAAGCGGCATGCTATGCCCATCTCTGATGTTTTATAAAACTTGATACCTTCTATTTCACATAACTCTTTCATAGTCTCTTCCTGATGTGTTGAATGAGACGTTGAGTTTAGAGCAGGGTTTTCCTCAATTTGTGGTAGAATTTTCTTTATAGAAGTAAAGCAAGGAGTTGAGTTTAGAACAGAGTTTTCTTTGATTGCTTGGAGAACTCTGTCCCATCCTTTTTTGTATTTACGAGAACTCCCGCTTTCTAAATGGGACAGAACTAACTTTAAAGAAATAAATAGCTTTTTACCCGTTCCATCATATTCAAGGAACTGTATTTGATTTTTTTTTACTGCTGGATCCGGAAAGGCATTCCTTACGTGTTCGTAATCAAGCATATCTTGTTTAAAGTTATTGCGATTTGCTTCTCCAGTGATTGATCTGTTTATTTCACTCACACGGCATGCTATGCCCATTTCTGGTATGTCATAGAACTTGATACCCTCAACTTCGCATAATTCTTTCATAGTTTCTCCGTAATTTATTGAGTAAAGCATTGACTTTTATCGTAAAAAAGATAAAAATAATAGATCGAATGTTAAAAGTCTAACCAGTTCAATGGTTCCAAGCAGCGGCAATCGTCTGCTTTTACCGTAAATTATACATTGTTTTTTCTTTTTTGTCAAAAGCATAAATCGGAAAAATGAAAAACAATATAGGATCGTTTATAAATTGATTTTTTCTTGACATTTAGATTTATTTATGCTAAACTTATCATATAATAACTTTTCATTCCAATAAGGTTAAATGTGATGGGAGCCAAGTCAATAAGTTTGCAATTATCAGTCCAATTACGGGATATGTTTGAAACCGCAATCGTTTTCCTCTATCCTGCAAAATGCCGCGTCTGCGACGGTTTTCTTCGGGTGGCGTCTATCCCTTATATCTGCGCGGACTGCTGGCAAGATGTTCAATGCCTCGAACCGCCTTGGTGCGGTATATGTGGCACACCGGATGTCAACGGGCTTTGCGATGAATGTGCTATCTCCCCACCTCGCTACGGAAAATTGAGATCCATCGCATTCTACCACAAGTCGCTCCAACAAGCAATACATCTCTTTAAGTTTGAAAAGAAAAAGGTGTTCGCGCAACCTTTGATTCAACTCATAAATGCGCATATACCTTCAGACTGCGATATTGCAGAATACGACTTTGTGCTACCGATTCCGATTCATAAAAAACGGCTTCGCGAACGCGGATTTAACCAAGCAGCACTGCTTGCCAACGGTATCGCGAAAGTTGAAGACGTGCCGGTCCTCGTAGATACTTTGGTTCGGAAGCGACACACGGTCGCGCAAAGCAGCTTGGACAGAGACGCACGACAACAGAACATCATTGGTGCTTTTGAAGTCCGAAACCCGGATGTTATTCGTGGAAAACGACTCCTAATTATTGACGATGTTTTCACAACCGGTGCTACAATTCGTGAAGCGGTCAGCGAATTGTGGACTGCCGACCCTGCTGAAATCGATGTTTTGACACTTGCGAGGACTTTGGACACCTGAAAATCCTGAAACTTTTTTCGTCGATATTGCGTATTATATCAAGAGAATTATCGGTTTTGGAATCCCAATGCTTTAGCTTTGGGAGGAAAAACCGCTC
>JAPPMR010000306.1:1856-2098 GCA_028818995.1 Candidatus Poribacteria bacterium
AAACCTATTTGACTTTGGTCTGAAATTTTAGTATCGTGTTGGAAATCAGCATTCCAAGGGTAGTCTCTCGGAAACCATGGACTTGCTTCCCACTTGGAAGGGAATAAACGCACGATACACGAGATACCATGAAATTGACTTTTAGATACCCTGTGTATCCAACACAGGCACAGGAAACAACATTGTTAGAGTGGCTTGACCACCTTTGTGATCTTCAGAATTCTGCGCGTCATGATAGACTT
>JAPPMR010000540.1 GCA_028818995.1 Candidatus Poribacteria bacterium
AATTTTGGATAGCACAAGGAGGGATTTGTCCGATGTCCTGAAGCATTGGTTTGAGTTGTTCAACCTGTTCAAGCGTAAGATGGCGGCTAAGGGCAATGGCTTCAAAACCGAGTTCCTTTAACGCATCAAACAGTGCAGCGCCGTCCGGTTGCTTCAGAGCATTCCACATTGTTGAAATTGCTAACATTATTTTTGAGGTTTGCAATGCAGAAAATTAGCGTATTATCTGGAAACAATATAAGGTCTAAAATCTATGGTTGGAAACATTAGGTTTCTGAGGTTATCTTGATAACCTTTCGACCTTCAACTTTCAGTTTACCTTGTGCATAACTCTTAATAACTTTGGGATATAGTTTATGTTCTTCAATCTGAATCCGTTTGTGTAAACTATCTTCATCGTCTGTATCATAAACAGGAACAACTGTTTGCGCGATGATCGGTCCTGTATCTACATCTTCGTCAACGAAATGCACAGTAACACCTGCCACCTTAACACCGTAAACTAAACTATCAGCAACAGGGGTTGCACCCGGGAAAGCAGGTAGAAGGCTTGGGTGGACGTTAATAATTCGGTTGCGGTATTTACGGACAAACGGGGGTTGAAATAGTTTCATAAAACCAGCAAGTACAATTAATTCAACCGAATAGTTTTCAATTTGTCTTGAAATTTCCGCATCATAAGCAATGCGATTCTCAAAATCTTTAGTTCTGACAATTTGTGTTGGAATACCTGCACGCTTTGCTCGCGTCAATGCGTAAGCTTTCTGTCGGTCACTAATTACAACTGCGATTTCAATACCGCTGGTTTCGTCTTCATGTAATTGCTCAATCAGGGTTTGCAGATTGGTTCCGCTTCCTGAAACGAGTACCGCAATTTTCACTGTTTATCTCTTTTTATGTAGTTGAAATCCAACTTGCCTAAAAATTGTATACCATGATAGATTGGTGATTAGTTTTTTGGAATGGCATACCAACTACCGTTAGTGCTTGCCGCAAGTAATTTGTGTTCCTTGTTTGAAATCCCGAGTACGTTGACATAGATACCAAACTCGTTACAGAGCGCAATTGTGTCGGACACTGTCTTACCTTCCATGCTTGTGAAAGGTTCATCGGTGACGAGGATAAGATGTTTTTTGGATGTAGCACGGAACTGCATTATATTGACAGTTTTGGCAATAGCATCCAATGCGTTTTCGCCTCGGCGAGAAAAAATCGCATTTATCTTCTCTTTGTATTCGGCTATATTTTGGGTCAATTGTATAACTTTGATGACATTCCGTACGGGTGCATAAAATTCTGTCAATCCAAGTGCATAGTCAACACCAGAGGATTCATATACATCAATCATCTCAATTACATGGTTAGCGACTGCCTTGATGTTGTCACTCATACTACCGCTGGTATCAATGACAAAAACCACATCAATCGGTCCGCCATCACTTGTTGCAAGAATTTCGCTCGCGAGGTTCCTCATAACATCGTTTAATTGGATATTAGGTAAAGAAGGTCTGTCCTCAAAGATATCACCTATTTGTGCTATGCCATTGCTACCGATTGTTTCAGCAAAATCAAGCGTAGTAGGGGTAGGCGTCCGTTTAATACCGGACATCCCACTGGAACGTTTTGATCCAAGAGAGCCACTTACTGTAGGTTCTGCTGCTTCAGTCTTTGATAAGCCATCTTCAACTTGACGAAGTTCACGGAGCGCGGTGCTGACATTCACTTTTGCGTCTGACGCAGCATTCTGCTTCAGTTGTAAATGTTCTGTAACAACAGGTGCCGTAGGTGCAATATTAGGTTGAAATGTTATTTGCGCGGTAATTGATTCAACTTTCGTAGGTAATATTTTCGATGCTTCAAACACAGTTGTTTTCTGCTGTTGATGTATTAATGTCTTCATCGGTTTCTTTGATAGCAGCGGTTTCGGTACTGTTTCAATTGTTGCGTCAAATTTGTCTTGAAAAGATAAGAGAGACTGGTTACGGACAGAAAAATAAAACAGTGTAATCAGAAAGAATACATGGAGTATCATTGAAATAAACAAAGCATTACGCGTTATAGATTTCACGGTGCGGCGG
>JAPPMR010001018.1 GCA_028818995.1 Candidatus Poribacteria bacterium
TAGATTGTGTTTCTTATTGGGATTCTATTGTGATTTTATTGGAGTTTCAATTATGTGCGTATTTTTTTGTGTGTATTTTAGTTGATGCGTATTTTATAGTAAATTATGTAAACTTATTTATATAATTTACTATAACAAAACTTTACACACCCTCTTTTAGCAATAAAAAACTGGCGAGGATAAACTCGCCAGCAAATTTCAATTTCTATACATTAGTTTCAGATTGCTGCTACTTTCCAGAGTAGAGTTTTCCGAAATAGGGACGGAATCCGTCAGGTCCAGGATACCCCTCCCAATAATTGGGGTTTTCAGGGAATGCGTCCTCACCACCACTTCGGAGCCAGGCAATGAGTGCTGGATCTGTGCCACGGCTTTCAATTTCGTCAACAGCGGCAGCGTGTAGTTTCGCAACAATATCCTGATGTTGATCCTGAACATATTCTAACTCGCCGAGTTTGACAAGCCTTGAATTCTCAGGTTTAGCAGCAACCTCTAAACTCCAGTCTTGATCAAAAGTGGTAAAGAGGATGAATTTTTCCTTATTAGATGCTTGTTTCCATCTCTCAACGCTTCCACCTGATAGTGCCAACCTTCTCTCACCCGATTTTCCTTCGCGAGCAGGGGTTATAAAATCGTGTCCGACAATGCCTTCGGGATAGTCTTCACCGAGAAGGCTTAAAATAGTTGGGAAGAAGTCTTGTGGTTGCACGATAACGTTGCTACGTCCTGCATCTCCCTCTGGTAAACGGACAAAAAGCGGGACGTGTCCCTCTTGTTCACGCACAGGCTGTCCTTTACCAAACGAACCACGTTCCCCAACATTTGTGCCGTGGTCGCCAGTTAAAATCACCGCTGTATTTTTATCAAGTCCAGTAGATTCAAGGGCATCCAAGAATTGTCCGAAGCAATGATCCATCCATGTCAACTTTGCAGAATATTGTGCTTTGATGTGTTTTCTTGCCTCATCAGACAAACTGGATTTATTCCTCGCACCCAGACTTCGAGGGTCAATGTTTCCGTCATAACCGGGACGTTTATCATATTTTTTCATGAATTCGGGTGGTGCATCCCAAGGTTCATGCGGGTCGAAGCAGTCTACCCAAAGGAAAAAATTTTCTCGCTTAGCATTGTCTTTGAGGAATTGCGCAGCCGTGTTGAAAAGTTTGGCACAGTTCCAATCTTCTAATTTTTTACGATTTCGGTTGGCACGTGCGTAACTCCGAAGCATATTTGATTGAAATGCTTGATCGTCAAGGCAATCAAAAAGTGATTCCTTAACCCAATTATCTGGCCACGGAACGGTATCCATAATCCAATCACGGTCAACTTCTGCACCACGAACAAATGTCCATGCATGAAAGGGCCAATCAAAGTTATGTCCGCCATTGACAAGATGTGGTGTGTCGTGAATGAGTTGTGTGGCATAACCCCGTTGTGCGAGTGTCCACGGCAATGTTTGACGTTCATGTCTCAGTGGTTTCCACGGATGAAAAGGCGCACCGTATTGACTCGTGATAACATCGGTCCGGTAAGGGATTGTCGGGAAACTGGAACAGAAAGCGCGATCATAAGCCCATGCTTTAGATGCGAATCGATCAATGTTAGGAGTTTCTATCCAATCATTTCCGTTTGGCCCGATGTGGTCGTAGCGTAGTGTGTCAATAACAATATAAGCGATATTCATATAAATTCTCCGTTGATTATGGCACAATCCTCGTGCCTATGTTTTGTCCCTTATATTTATAAGTCGCGATTCGGAGATCGCTCCTACAAGAGGATTGGAAAAGGATTGTGCCAACTACTTGCATTACCATTTTGGGATAGCACCGAGCAGCAGTTTTTGCTGTGGTGTGCCCTCTTCGCGAAGTTTTGTTACGCGCGGCCCGTTGAACGGTTCACGAGATTTCATCCAGGCATTCTGATAACACATCAAACAAACTCGGCGGCGTTGTGAAGAGGTATTAGCGGCACCACGATGCCACGTCCACCCATCAAACATGACCGCTTGCCCTGGTGAAACCAACACGCGTTTTTCATCAGGAAGCTGAACAGGGCTTGGCGGAGGACGGAACGGTGC
>JAPPMR010001000.1 GCA_028818995.1 Candidatus Poribacteria bacterium
AACAAAACGAGATATCTTTGAAAAATCTAATGTTGGCATCCTGTATGCGGGGAAGGAAAAGCGTGAGGAAAAACAACGCGTCTTCGGCTTGGATGCTAACATTGAGGTGGGAAAGAATGCCGTTTTCGTTGGACAAATCGCTCAAAGTTGGAACATATCGAACAAATTGGAATCCGCCAGGGCGTACTTGTTTACGCTGATGAGAGAAACTGACCGTTTCAACACAGAAATCTCAATGGATCGAATGGAGCCCGAGTTTTCAGCGAATCAAACGGGGTTCATTCGCAAGGAAGCCTACCGCGGTTGGCACGGGATTGGGACGAAACTCGAATATACGCCTCGTCCTTCTCTGTTAGGTCTTGAAAAGCTCTTCATTGGCACGCAAGGGCGTCTGTCTCAAGGACTGTATACTAACCCCTACTTCTTGGATTTGGAGTTAAAGCACCCTAATCTTCAAATCAGTCCTTCTTTTCATCCAGATGTCTTCCTTTGGTCAAATAGTGTGTGGGTTCAGATGAAATTTCGGGAGTCACTGCTGGAGCGGTTTGGAATAATCTTCAGTTACTCCAGGGAATCTGAACTCACCGATTTTTTCTTGGCGCGAACAGGAGGGGTTTACCTCCGAACAGATACAGCGAAGCGAATTTTCACGAGTTTGCAGTTGAATATGGGAGATTTTTATAATTTTTCCCAAAAGTATGTCGGTAAGCAAAGGGGTTTTAACCTCTCGGGCACCTTGCGTCCTAAAAACAATCTGACTTTTGAGTTGACTACCGGCTATGCGCAAACTTCAAATCCAGATGACGAAACAGACGGAAAGTTTCTTGCCAATTCTCTTCGAGTCACATATCTATTGACCCGGGACCTTTTTTTTCGGTTATTTGCGCAAGCCGTCTGGAACCGGATGTATTACGATCAGCCGGAAACAAGTCGCCGGTATTTTATCAGTTTTCTTGTCGGTTGGGAATACAGTCCGAAAAGTCATTTCTTCATCGCTTATAATGAGGATTGGGACAATTTAGGGGAGAAACTTAGGTTTTCGGATCGAGTCATCGTCGGCAAAGTTTCTTATTTGTGGAATCTATGATCGAGTATGCACATACACGGGATTAATTTTAAATGAAAAATCTCAGAATATTTTGGAAACGTTTCAGAATTTATACCAGATTCAGCAAGATTCGTTTTATTGATAAATTAAGTTACCGCGCCCACTTTTTCTTAGTCTTAACGGAATATCTCCTCATAATGTTTGTGAGTTATTTTCTCTGGAAGGCGATTATGAGCAATGGTAGGGTGATTCTTGGATATTCGCTGAAAGACATGGTGACATATGTAGCGATTGCGGGTGTATTTCGTTTTTTGATTAACGAGTGTTCTGGTGGAATTTCTCGTGAAATGAGGAGCCAGTACCGTAGTGGTTCCCTTACTATGAGTCTGTTAAAGCCTGTCAGTTACCAGTTATACATCTATTTCCATGCTTTAGGAGGTATTCTGTTTCATCTGGTACTTAGAGTTATTCCGGTGCTGACGCTCTGGATGCTGCTGTTTGGTCTAACTTCGCCAAATGACATCACGAGGTTTGTTGTAAGTTTTGTCTTGGGTGGGATAGTTTATGCTGGAATTTCTTTTCTTGTGGGTTTAACGGTTTTTTATTTTGAAGATAATGTGGGAGTACTCAATGCGACAGCTGCGCTTACTGAATTGCTATCAGGGACACTAATTCCGTTAGCGATGTATCCTGAGTGGCTTGTCTCAGCGATGAATTATCTTCCGTTTCGGTTCGTCTTTTACCAACCAATGGAAATTTACTTAGGTCATTTAAATGGAAGAACAGCGGATCTTGTGTGGGTTACGCAAACTGCTTGGATAGTGGTTTTGTTCACAGCTGGGTATTTCTTATTTAGAAGCGCTATTCAAAAGGTGAGCATACAAGGAGGTTGAATTTTTTTCTCGATGCATCGGATCATTTTTTATGCGAAGATATATTTTCGGTATCTTGGTCAATATTTGAAGGGCCGACTTGCCTATCGGGGGGATATGTTGATTCAGATGATGTCAGCCTTTTCAGCTCAGATT
>JAPPMR010000748.1 GCA_028818995.1 Candidatus Poribacteria bacterium
ATTGAATACTCGGCCATCTCCCCCGTGAGTGGATTCTGGGAGCGATGGCTCTATGTCAAGATGCTTTCGAAAACCGATGACAACTGCTCTGCGTCGAAGTTGTGGGATTCCATATTCCGCTGCGTTAATGATCTCTGCATGTAGTTTATAACGGCGAGAAATCGATTCTTCGAAATTCTGAAAGTAGGAAGTGTTCAAAAGACGAGGAACGTTTTCCATTACGAAGAATTTGGGAGAGATGCTCCAGACCAAGCGGTGCATTTCAAACAACAACGCGTTTCGATGATCATGTTTTCTTCGTGGCCCTACTTGGCTCAATCCCTGGCAAGGGGGACAACCTAGAAGCCCGTCAATTTGTCCACCTGCAAAATCGAGGATTACATTCCCAGTCAGGTTCTCAACTCGGTTGAGTTGGTACCGATCCTTCAGATTTGGAAAATTTTGGACGAATGCATTACGCGCTGAGGGATCAACATCATTCAAGAACACAGGATCGAATCCACCAGCATCCATAAACCCACCCGTTACGCCCCCCATTCCCGCGAAAAGCTCTGCTATCTTGAGATCTGACATCATTATTCTTTCTATGAATTCTCGAAAATTATTGCCTTTGATTCCATACTATAATCTACGTTCACCTAAATGGTTCAAAGATTTTTGCAGAAAAGTAAAGGTGTATGAGAGCCACATAATCAGAACTATATTAATATAAGAATTTCGAGTGTCATTGTCAACTATCTTCAAAAAAAATAATAACATAAGTAGAATATATTTCTTATTTTCTATACATATAATCTGAAATTTACGAACCAATTTTCATCGGTGAGAGATAAGCATCTAAGCCGTTATATCGCCTCCTGAAGAAGTGCCAGTCCCACCTCATCAACCTCCACCCGCACGACCTGAAGACCTTCCTCGCGCAGTTTTGGCAATACCGATTCCAGCGCTGCTTCAAACGATGTAGCTTCTACGGTACAATTCGCAATCGGTATTCCAGACTGTGTAACGAGCGTAAAGTCATGGACGCTTTCAGGTGCTGCTCCATCCTCACCAAAATATCCATAGAGCCGGTCCGTCTTATCCAGATCAGGCTCAGTCGCAAGCGTAAGCATAAATTCATAGACTCGCATTGTCTTCATCTCCTGAGTGTATGTGTACAGGCATCTACGTACCTTTGAAATTTACGAGCATGGATAGTCGGATTCCTCGGGGTAGAGTAAATATTAAAAATGTGTCCAGACCGACTCTGTTCTGGGCAAAGAGCACGACCCCAAATATGTGCTCGTGGCCCGGCCTTTTCAATACGCCATCCTCTTGATACAGCGTATAAGATCGCTTCGCGAATGTCTTTATTCGGATGGCGTGGGATCTCAGTCATTGCTCAGTCTATCGTTCTAATCACTTCGGCGGTAGTACAAGTCACCAGAACAATCATTATTCAAAAACTCGTATTACTTTCACTGTCATATCTACACCCATACCAGTGAGGGCACCGAGACTCAACCTTTGCTGTATTGCCCCTAAACTTGAATCAAGAATAACTCCATTAGCACCCTTCTTTTTTGCTTCCTCTCGTATTGCTTCCACGGCATCAAGCGGATCTAATCCAGCATTCACTTTAACGAACATCCGCCCGATTTCTTCATGTCTGACACCGACGAAACCTTCAAATAGTTTCACTTGTCCATTCCAGGGCGCATAAGTCTTTCCCGTCGCCAGAAATTGAATTTCAACGCCTCTAATCTTCACCTTTTGAGATGATTGACCAGACGCGACTTGCTCGGATGGTTGTTCAACCTTGCGGGATAACTCATCCACCTTACGAGACAGCTGATCAACCTCGCGGGATAAATCATCTACCTCGCGGGATAGCTGATCAAGCGTGACTTGTTCGGATGGTTCATCACCAGACACGACTTTATCAGACGCAATCACAAAGATCCCAAAAAGCAGAATGCAAGACAGCCACAATCTATTACTCAACATGTAAACCTCCCTTTTTTGTCCTTCAGTAATCCCGATCATTCAGGCGCATCTCCATATACATTAAACCCCATCCGATCCTCACCGCGCAC
>JAPPMR010000185.1 GCA_028818995.1 Candidatus Poribacteria bacterium
GCAGTGCACCACTCAGTTTTGAGAGCTGCATTGCCAACAAACCGATAAGTCCTTGCCCCAAAACCAAAGTCGCTTCACCCAATTCAATT
The DNA here is from genome assembly GCA_028818995.1 of Candidatus Poribacteria bacterium. The sequence continues at coordinate 90 of JAPPMR010000185.1, forward strand.
TGCGCCTTCCGAACCCCTTGCAATGCAATCGCGCCAAGGTTAAAAAAGACGGCTTCCTCGGCGGGAACATCAGGCGATGCCACCTTTAACAAACGACTCGGTGAAGTCACAAAATGGCTTGTATGTCCCTGGGTCGAAGCAACGCGATCCCCTATCTCACAGTCGGCGACTGCTTTTCCGACCTCTATCACCGTGCCGATATTACTATAACCCGGGCGGGATGGGTATCTCCCTTGGGCATTTGGGAGTCCCAACAAAAACGCGCGTTCCGTGCCGGGACTGATGAGTGTGCATTCCGTAGCCACAAGTACTTCATCATCTCCAATAGGCAGTAACGCAAACGTTTCAACGTCAACTTTGGCGCGATCAGGCCAAACGACCCGTTGTGCTTTCATTAGAAATCTGAACCTCTTAATATAATGACGGATAGTTATTTTTCGGTAGTCTACCAGCAAAACAACTATCCGTCAAGTTTTAACTCGCAAATTCCACAATCAAGTGGAACTCGCTTCACAATTACCGGTCAGATGTGGGCACCTTTATCGTAACATAGCCACCGCCCTGTCCATGTGGCGATTTGACAAAGAAGAGCACTTGTTCTTTCTTCTCGTCCTTTAATCGATTCGCAAGACGTGAATAGGTCTCAAGATCGTCAATCGGTTCCCATTCCATTTCTTGAATGAGGGATCCGAGGTTAATACCTTTCCTTGCCGCATCGCTGTCACGCTCGACTCCCGTGACAATCACACCTTTTTCGTCCGACGCATAGCCGTATTCCTCAGCATACAACGGAGTCAGGTTTTGCACCTGAAAACCTGCAAAGAATTCCTGCTGTTCGGCGTTGAGTCTTGCAATAACTTCCTCTGTCCGTTTCTCCAATTTAACAGTTAACCGTTCTTCCCGATTGCTTTCCCGGAGGACAGTCAAGTCAACAGGTTTGCCAATCTCCGCCGCACCCACAAGAAGCATCAGATGAGAGGTATTTCGGACTGTTTCGCCATCAAATTCAACAATAACGTCTTCTGGCTGAATGCCACCTTTTTCGGCAGGACTACCTTTGCCAACTGCGGTGACATGGGCACCGCGCGGCGCGTCAAAGTTTAATTTTTCTGTCAATTCCTGATTAACATTTTCCATACTAATGCCGAGCCAAGCGCGTTCTACTTTGCCATTTTTAATAAGCTGCGGCAAGACTTGTTGTGCCATATTACTCGGAACAGCAAAGCCGAGACCGACATTGCCCATAGTAAAACCACCGGTGGCAATTAACGTATTAATACCGACTAATTCGCCGCGGATGTTTATGAGGGCACCGCCGCTGTTTCCGCGATTAATGGGAGCATCCGTTTGAATGAAGTTACCGTACGCAATGCCGCTGAATCCTCCCGATCGTCCTTTCGCACTCACAATACCGCGTGTTACAGTTTGTGAGAAACTAAATGGATTACCGATGGCTATAACCCACTCACCAACTTCAAGTGCATCTGAGTCACCAAAAGAAAGTACAGGAAGTCCTTCAGCATCAATTTTTAGAAGTGCCAAATCGGTACCGCTGACCTCGGTCCCAGCGGCATCCCGACCGACGAGTTTCGCCGGATACTCTTTGCTATTCGCTAAGATAACCTTAATTTCATCTGCACGTTCAATGACATGGTTATTCGTAAGAATGTAACCATCATCACTGACAATCACCCCGGAACCGAGACCTCTTAAAAAAGGCTCTGGATTTGGATTTAGATCGCGCGGCGTACGCTCTCTAAAAAAACGTCTAAAAAGATCATCTCCGAAAAAACGCCTAAGCGTATCTTCGTCTTCGGGCGACATTTGTTCTCTTTGTGGTTCCTCGCGCCTATTCTGTCTCATTTTCGTTGTAATTTGCACGACAGCAGGTCGCGTCTGTGCTACCAAATCAATAAACGCTTGATTGGCGCGTTCTAAGTGCAGAAAATCTTCCGATTTTTCAAGTGTGTCGTTCGTTTGTCCGA
>JAPPMR010000160.1 GCA_028818995.1 Candidatus Poribacteria bacterium
TTTTTTTGTGTTCTAACGGTATTTAAATAGATTCTTTTTATATCTGCGATAATTTCTTCAAACGATCTTTCGGTTGTCTCTACTGTATGATCTGCTTGTGCATAAAAAGGCGCGCGTTCTGTTAACATGGATCGGATTGTTTCCATTGGATCTGGGGTTTGAAGCAGGGGGCGGTGTGTTTGATGACCAACGCGGCGATAGATTTCTTCGGGTGTAGCAATTAGGCAGAAAACAATTCCGTTTTCTTTCAGTTTCGCGACATTTGCTTCCCTCAAAACAACGCCGCCTCCAGTGGATATTACATGGTTATCCAGTTTTGAAACTTTGTTAACCGCCTCGCTCTCAAGTTGACGGAAAACGGTTTCACCATCTTGTTCAAAAATATCGCTAATACACCGTTGACTATCCTTCTCTATCACACTGTCAGTATCAACATATCGCATACGAAGTTGTGAGGAAAGTCGTTTGCTAATTGAGGTCTTTCCAGTACCCATAAATCCGACAAGAACGATATTTGGGTTTCTTTTAAGCAATCGGTTCACCTGTTTTACGCCTTTCTTATAATTGTGCAAACGAAGGATATCTATTTACGAACATTGCATAATGTTTCTCAATTATAGCATCATTCAAAAACAATGTAAAGGTTTGAGTTTAAAATTTTTGCCATTAACCGCTCAAAGTGTTGAAATAAAGTATTGCTTCATCATTGTTTTCTATTTATTGCCTCATACAAAGCCCAGAAGGGCGACGGGTGCATTGCAATAAGCAGACTTCAGTCCTTTGCCAAAATATTTACACACCACTTAAATTTCCTTGAATCTTTCTGTCAAAAATGTTATTATATTATTTCTCATTGATTTTATGGACGAGGTTTGAAAAGTCTTTCCTCCCGTTTATGAGGGTACGCTGTAAAATGTTGTACCAATTTTTTCGCAATAACCTTTTTATTATCGTTATCTGTGCTTGTGGACTTCTCGTTATAGTGGGATATAAAATCTTGTCGAATACCGAGTTTTCAAATAATCCGGAGATTATATCTTCAGACACCCCTTCTGCTCAGGAACAAACCGTTGATGATAGAAATGGGAATGGGAAGATCCCAAAAACATCTTCGCGCCGTAAGGGGAACTTCGGGGCGGGGCATAGTAATTCCATAGGAGATCTACCTATTCCAGAAATTTCAGAAGAAAAAAGAAAAAGAATTAGCGCATTATATGATGGTTATCTTGGAAACGACGGTCATCTTGGGAACAGGGATCCTTCTTGGGCGAAGGATGGACCACCTCAAGAAGAAATTGATATTCTTGTTGAGGGAATGGATAACTTAAGTGCTGCGAAGTATTTAAAAGCTTTGGTATTTAATGATTACGCCCGTGAATATGCGGATAAAGCACTCGCGGAAAATCCTGACGATTTTGAAACACTGTTTATCTGGACACGACTTCAAGATCGAAGCGGGGATGCCGAAAGAGTAGCAGGATATCGCAAGCTCTTGGAAATGGATCCGAATTTCGTTCCAGCGTTGGTAGGTTTAGGCTCTAAGCTTAAGGAAGACTCGCCAGAAGAAGCGATCGAACTCTTACAAAAGGCAAATAGCCTTGATCCGTCTGAGGGACTCTATCAATTAGCTTGGGCATATCAAAGGATAGGCGAGTACGATAAAGCAGTCCCTATGTTGCAAAAAGCCTATGAACGGTATAATCGTCGATGGATGCTTAGCGAAATTGAGTCAATTGAAGCTGGCACCCCCCAAATTCCACTTATCCAGCGTGAATCTCAAGAGAATCCACAAAACGAAGTAGATAATAAAGTGGATAAGGCATTACTTGCAGAACCTGTTCCACCTACATCTGACGAGTCTAATAAAAAAGAGACACATAACCCGTTTAGAACTGACTTAGATAAATTGAATAGTGATACTCCGAACAGTGATGCAGAGATTCGGGCATTTTTTGAGCAGTTGGCAGATCCTGAACTTGCAGAATTCAAAAAGTACTTAACTAAGGAATTTCCTGCGCTTTTCCCCGAAGAACAGGCAGAAACGCAGCTTCGCGAAGATATTGATGC
>JAPPMR010000478.1 GCA_028818995.1 Candidatus Poribacteria bacterium
TTTCGATGGACCCGGATAGACGATGCCTACCACGGGGTCGTGAAGGGACGCCTCCTCAAAATTTGTCAAATAGGGACAACCTTATGTGTTGAGAGTTCTGCCACTGAAGACGAAACGACCTTTGTGCCATTCCTCCGCCACTATCTTGACATCGGTCGCGACGTTCCGAAGATCCTCACCAAAGTTGACAATGACGCTTACATCCACCGAGCAATTGAGAAACTTTGGGGGATGCGTATTCTGAATCAAGAACTCTGGGAAACAGTAGCATCTTTCATCCTGTCCCAGAACAACAATGTCCCTCGGATTCGTGGGATTATCCAACGACTCTCTGAACGTTTTGGTGAACAATTAACGCTCGCAGGTTATGTAGATTACAGCTTTCCGAATCCCGATGCCCTTGCGACAGCAACCGAGGATGAACTCCTTGCATGCGGGACCGGTTATAGAGCAAGTTACCTCCGCGACGCTGCACAAGCAGTTGTTAGTGGTGAACTCACACTTACATCGGTGAAGCAAATGCCATATCTTGAGGCAAAGCGTGAATTAATGCGTCGGAACGGCATTGGTGAGAAGGTAGCCGATTGTATCTGTCTGTTTTCACTTGGACATCTCGCGGCGTTGCCGATTGATGTCTGGATAAAGCGGATCTTTGAGACCCTTTATCTGCGTCGGCACGCTACACACCATGAGATACGCGAATTTGCACATACCTATTTCGGAGAGGGCGTAGGGTACGCGCAGCAGTACCTTTTTCACTACGTTCATGAATATCCAAATTGGGCAGATGCTGAACATTTGTCGCTTATCAAAGCAGATATTACTACTGCGATAGAAAATCGCAATCCATCCTGAATTAATAAACAAATCACCGTGGAGGAATTAGCATGTCTGAATCGTTTGAACAAAGTATTGTATCGCTCCTTGAGGAGCACGTTGAACTTGCAATTTCAACTGTTCAACAACTGAGAGCAGATAAATTGGATCTTGAGGCTGAAATTGCACGGCTTAATAGTGATGTTCTACAGCGCGATGCCCAGATTCAAGAACTTGAAAACCGCAACAGTGAACTTAAGGAGGAACTCGATTTAGAACGGTCAACCACTTCCCAAGAACGAGCAGATGTTCGGGAACGGCTTGAAAATTTAATGGATGTTCTTGCTGCATCAAATGAAGGCGCAGCAGATCCTGATGATGAAATCGCCTTTACAGCGCAGAGTAATCCAAATGCAGCACCTTCCGAGCACATGGAAGACGACTCTGAGGTGTAGTAAAACATCAAACTCGGTACGTTCTGAGTAAAATAGTGATAGCTAACGCCTGTGCGTGTTTTAGTCCTTTCTCATTCCTATATCATGAAACCGTATCGACGAAAGTTCGCACTCATCGCGGAACGTCCGGCTGTTACGCTGCGCGTTGTGACACCTGCACGTTGGTATGAAAGTTTCCAAGATATTGTCTTTGAACCGGAATCAGACACGCCGTGTGAGGAATTTCCGTGTCCAATCCGATTCTCAGGGTATGGTAGCCGTTTCTACTATCGCCGAGGTGTAAAGTCCCACTTCAAGGATTTCCAGCCGGATATTATTCACTTAGAAGAAGAGGCGTGGAGCCTCAACGCGTTACAGACCGTTTGGCTGAAACGAAAGTATTGTCCGAACAGTCGTTTTATTTTTAGCCCCGCACATAGCATACCAAGCCAACAGCGGTTTGGGGGTTTTCCCCGCTGGATCGAACGCAGGGTCTTTCGAGAAACAGACAGAGCCTTTCCACTCAGTATCAATGCCGGCAAGATTCTAACTGATCGAGGATACACTGGAAAACAGACACCCTTCCCAAATGGCGTTGACGTGCGCCATTTCTATAAGATGGATGTCCGTGAGTTGCGGAATTCATTGCGACTCGGCGACTGCTTCGTCATCGGTTATGTCGGTAGATTGCTCCAGATGAAGGGAATAGACACACTCCTTAAGGCTGTAGCACACCTCGTAAACCACGACGCAACCCGCGCATATAGACTCTTAATCGTCGGACAAGGTGAAGATAAACCGGGTTTTCAAAAAAC
>JAPPMR010000494.1 GCA_028818995.1 Candidatus Poribacteria bacterium
AGGCAAATGGCGTTAATGGATATACCTTCGAGGTATGTTGGGAAGACTATCGCCTTGCTATGTCACGTTACTTTGTCCAAGCGGTACTTATGGTAGCTTCGTTAAATTCAGAAAACGACCGAGAGCATAGACTCGCACAAGCAGTAGCCGAACGATTTATTGCGGCGATTACTGATTTGCGTTTAATCGATGGCTGAAGAGACAATTACCTTCTAAAAATTAAAGTTCCATCTAACCTACTTTTATGAACGAAAAGGTTATACTAATGAAAGTCTCTATCGAAATCCCAACGGAACTTAGCGATGGCACAATCACCATTCGCACCCACAAATCCAGTGACGTTCATCCATATTTTGAGGCTGTGCGAGAGTCGGTTGCAGAAGTATCACGTCATCTACCGTGGTGCCATCAAGATTATTCAATTGAAGAAGCACAAGCATGGATTGAAAAGATGATTCCGAGATTCTGGGAACAACGAAGTGAATACCACTTTGTCATTACCGATGCGATAACCGGTAGCATTTTAGGTGGGTGTGGTTTAGATGAGGTCAACTGGGTTAACCAAACGGCGAACCTTGGGTATTGGGTGAGAACGTCTCGAACAAGACAAGGCATTGCAACCGCTGCTTCAAGACTTCTTGCTCGTTTTGGATTTGAGCAGCTTCGACTCAAACGTATTGATGTGGTGACTTCAATTGAAAACGTTCCGAGTGCCCGAGTCATTGAGAAACTCAATCCTTCTGAGAAAAGAGAAATAAAAGATAATTCTCCGCTCAATGAAGGTACATCGAATACTATAGTGTTCTCACTATTCCCACAAGACATACTGTGAATCGTAGGTTTTTTGGGGATTGTACTTCTATTAGGGTTAAAAATACACATAAAGCCTTAGTCTACTACACTGTATCCAACTTGTATAGAACGTAGTAACAACGTGAGTTTGAAAATAAAAATTGAAGCGTCCCGTAAGTGTTTTTGCTTGGGTGTTTCTGCGGATTTCCCTTAGGTTGAATGAAGACCTACTAAAAATCTAAAAATCGCACACAGCACAGAGTAACCGAAAAATCTGAAATCACCCAAAAACCGAGTGAAATCCAACGCATTAGATACCGAACACGATTTGGGATGTTGGGTTTCGCTGAACTACCCCAAAGGTTGATTGAAGAACGGAAGGCTGTGTATGGCGGAAATGCGCCTGTGGTTTTACCGCTCAATCCAACCTACGTGCTGTGAGTTAGTATTCCGTGAAAGCTCGTAGAAAAATATGGGGAGGCGAGGATACAATCCTCGCCAGCGGAGGTTAAGGCTCAACTTGCTAAACAACGTCTATATATTCCAGATTTTACTATAAGTTCTGTCTTATGGAGAGAAAAATGTATTTATACCACGGAAGCAAGCAGTCGTTTTCCAAGTTGAGAAAGCACAAGGCACACGCGCCGCCAGGGAGACCCTCTGAAGAAGCTTTGGAAGCAATTTACCTTACACCTGACTTTCTCTTCGCACTATTTTGCGCGGCAGGTCCACCAGGAACCAATAACATGGGATGGTCAGAAACCGATCAGACAGAACGATTCGTCGCCTTTGAAAACCCCGACCAGTTTGAACCGGATGAGACGATTTATTTCTATTTTGTAGACCTCACAAAAATTTCAGACGACAAGAAAATTTACATTGACCCGTGGCAGATTGCCGTAACCGAGGATGAGATAATACCAGATAAGGTGGAAACATATAAATCCGGCGACCTGTGGAAATACTACCGCCTTGTCGATAAATTCGATTAACACAGTTGAAGGCAAACGGAGTTTAGTTATAATATAGGAGAACCATGAACCATCAAAAGGAGGAAACATCATGTTTATTGCCACTTACAACGCTATCTATGCCGTTGGAGATGATGGAAATAGTGAACCCACCGTAGTCTATAAAGGCACAAACCATCAAATGGCTCCCCATGGCGCAATGGTTTCACTGTCAAAAGGTCAAGCCGTGGTGTCCGCCTTGTCGGACGGAACGCTACTGGTTTTATCGGAAGATGGTGAGAAACGAATTCCAACAGGTATAG
>JAPPMR010000363.1 GCA_028818995.1 Candidatus Poribacteria bacterium
AGTAGTGAATCGTCTGTCAATCCCAATTTCACTCCGATGCCGACTGAAGAATTACCCGAAACTGAGGTATTTGCTGGGATGCAGGTGCAAAAATTGACACCAGAACTTGCAAAACGATATGGACACCAGGACGAAACAGGTGTTATCGTGATGAAGGTTGAGGCGGATAGCGAAGCAGCGGAAAATGGTATTCAAAAAGGGACTCTCATCAAGGAAATTGATTATAATCCCATTGAAAACCTGAAAGACTACGAAAGAATCGTTGAAAAGTTGGAAGAAAGCGGTGAAAAGTTCGCATTCGTTTATGTCAAAGACCTGAACCACCGCGGTAATTATTTTACATTGAAAATTGATCCTGAAAAAAAGAATAATCCCGAAGACCGGTAGGTTGATGTGTAGACTCTAAATTAAAACTTGAAGGATAGCCGTTTTTGTGATACACTTCTCAAAAAACGGCTATCCTTCAAGTTTTTTAAGAGGTTTGAGTTTCATGAAAGGACAACGGGTTATTTGGCCGGATCGCGCCAAAGTTGATATAGAGACGTTTGATCTACCCACTATCAAGGATGATGAAGTTCTGGTGGCAACGGAATGTACGCTTATCAGTCCCGGCACAGAACGAGCTTTTTTGTTAGGCCTCCCGAATGCAAGAGGCAATTATCCTTCTCGTCCCGGCTATAGTAATATTGGTAAAGTGGTAGAGGTCGGCAAAAATGTCAGCGGGTATGTGGTAGGAGATCGCGTCGCTACAACGCAGGGACACACCAGCCATTATGTAGCATCACCAAGTCGTTTACTAAAGCTAGAACCGTCTGACGCGCCAGCCGAAGAGATGGTCTTTTTTAATCTCAGCGCGATTGCACTACAAGGGGTGCGGAAAGCACAGATAGAATTGGGAGAAGCAACGTTAGTTTTAGGACAAGGACTTATCGGGTTACTTGCGTTGCAACTCTCAAAACTGAGCGGGGCAATCCCTATAATTGCAGCGGATTTAACCGATAGTCGACTTGAACTTTCTAAGAGTATTGGTGCAGACCACACACTCAATCCTGAAGATACAGATTTTTCCGAACGGTTAACGGGTGCTACAATGGGCAAGGGGCCAACAGTCGTTATTGAAGCAACGGGGCATCCAGATGCAATTAGCACTGCGTTAGCTGTGGCAGGCTGGGGAGCGCGGGTTGTGCTGTTAGCAAGCACACGCGGTGAAACGCCAAGCGTTAACTTTTATCGGGATGTACACAAAAAAGGGCTTATGCTTTATGGCGCGCACAACTCAATACGCCCGCGTCAAGAGTCATCCCCGAATTTCTGGACAAGTGAAGATGACAGTCGTTTGATGTTGTCACTTATCGCACAGAGACGTTTTATTGTTGCACCTATGATTAGTCATCGGGTGCCAGGACACGATGCTCCAAAGGCATATCAACTGCTTATGGAATGGAATCCCGGATTACTTGGTGTTGTTCTTCAGTGGAACAGTGATATGTAGGAATACTCTCAGTTACTTCAAAGGAAATAGATGGCACGCGAATATCCAATAGAAAACGTCCGCAACATCGGTATTGCAGCGCACATTGATGCAGGCAAAACAACCACAACTGAACGGATTCTCTTTTATACAGGCAAAAAACATAAAATCGGCACAGTAGACGATGGCACCGCTGAGATGGATTGGATGGTACAGGAGCGGGAACGCGGTGTAACAATCACTGCCGCCGCTACAACCTGCTTCTGGCGAGACCACGCGATCCATCTGATTGATACCCCAGGACACGTTGATTTCACCGTAGAGGTTGAACGTTCATTACGGGTTTTAGATGGTGCTATTGCCTTGTTCTGTGCAGTCGGTGGTGTAGAACCGCAATCCGAAACGGTGTGGAATCAAGCGGAACGCTACCAAATACCGCGTATCGCATTCGTCAATAAGATGGACAGGGTTGGCGCAAATTTCTCTCGTGTGCTTGAGATGATGGACGAACGATTTGGCACGAACCCCGTGCCGTTACAGATACCGCTCGGTGAAGGACGCGATTTTGTGGGTGTGGTTGATCTTATTTCAATGAAAGCCATTCATTGGAATGAGACTGACCAAGGGAAGACATACCAAGAAGTAGATATCCCACCGGAATTCCACGAGGCAGCGAACGCTGCACGTGAATCTCTTGTTGAAAATGTAGCGTCTGAAGATGATACCCTACTTGAAAAATATCTTGAAGGCAATGAGATCACCGCACCCGAATTAATAGGGGGCATTCGGAGTGCTACGTTGAAAGGGAGTTTAGTGCCAATACTGTGCGGAAGTTCCCTAAAAAATCAGGGAGTTCAGCCGCTTCTTGATGCGGTTATTGATTTCTTACCCTCCCCAATTGATGTGCCACCTATTGAAGGTGAGATTCCAAAAACTTCTAAAAGAAAATCCTCTAAACGTGATTCTTCTGACACTATAGATAAAGTAATTCGTCAAGCAGACGATACCGAACCCTTTTCCGCATTAGCGTTTAAGGTTGCAAGCCATGACACCGTAGATAAACTGGTGTACTGCCGCGTCTATTCTGGCACGCTCAAACGGGGTGCAGTTGTTTATAACGTGGCGACAGAGAAGCGGGAGCGAGTCAATCGTATTCTACAGATGCACGCTAATAAAGAGGCTACGTGTGATGCCGCTTATGCGGGTGATATTGTAGCGCTCGTTGGCATGCGCAGCACAAAAACGGGACACACTTTAAGTGAAGTTGACCACCCATTATTACTGGAATCAATTGAATTTCCGCCGCCGGTTATCTCTGTTGCGATTGAACCTGAACGCGCCAGTGACACGGACGCATTGGAGGAAACGCTTGAAAAACTGATGGACGAAGACCCAACGTTTACCGTCGGTATTGATAAGGAGACGGGACAACGGATTATCTCTGGCATGGGGGAACTCCATTTAGAAATACTTACTGACCGCATGATCCGCGAGTTCGGTGTGAACGCGCGGGTTAGCAAGCTGCAGGTGGCGTATCGTGAGACGATTCGCACGACTGCAGAAGCACGTGGCACACATATCCATAAAACGGATGAAGAGGGCATTTACGGGGATGTGGTGCTTACTGTCGCACCGTTGGAACGAGATGAAGGATTTCAGTTTGAGGACAGAACCGATGAAACACAAATTCCGCGGCAGTACATTCCGTTCATTGAGAAGGCTCTTGAAGGCTCGATGGGAACTGGCGCGCTTATGGGATACGCACTGCAAGACATTAAGGTGACACTTACTGGTGGTTCTACCCATTCCACTGATTCATCAGAGGTGGCGTATGAGGCGGCGGCTGTGCTTGCTTTTGAAAAGGCTGTTAGGCAGGCAAATCCGTTACTTCTTGAACCGATTATGCAGATACATATTACTGTGCCAGATGAACACGTTGGGAAGGTAATCGGTGACCTCAATTCACGCCGTGCACAAATCAACGAAACAACTTCTCAAGACACATCTAACGTCATCAATGCCATTATCCCATTAGCAGAAACGTTTCAATATACAACGCGGCTTCGTTCCATGACACAAGGACGCGGTACGTTTACATTGGAGTTTTCACATTACGATGTAGCACCATCGTCTGTCGGCACATCAGGAACAACCTAATCAAGATTCGCTAAAAACTTCCATCCCTGCAGACCCATCTGCAATTTTGCGAATCTGTTTCTCAAAACCGGGTGGTGAAAGCGTCCATGTAATCCAGAGCGGTTCATCGCCTGTGTTGACAAAGCGATGCTCAACGTTGGGTGGAAGATAGATTACCGTACCGGGTTTCAACTCTGCCACCTCATCATCAACAAACGCCTTGCCTTTTCCACCAAACACAAAAATAATCTCCTCTGCTTCACTGTGTGAGTGCATCGGAATTTCGCTATGCGGGTCAATTTCCTCTAATCCCATTGCGAAGTGTTCTGTATTCCGAATATTCGGTTCAATGAGTGTATACAGTGTTCGTGGGGCCTCGCCTTCAATCCGAACGACTTCGGCATCTTCTTTGTGATAGATGTATTTCATTTTTCCTCCTTGCACAAAAATCTACCTATAAATAGTTGTAAAACACATAATTACTAACACACTGTATGGTAGGCGCGGTTTGAAACCGCGCCTACAGAGAGTATTTACATATTTTAGATTTAACTATAATTCTATGGATAGTGTAGTTCTCACTATTAAGCAAACCAATAGGAATATAAACTTGCATCTTTCAATTGAAACTGTAACCGCACTTCTCTCCCTTTTATGGCATCCAACGGACGACTAAAATTAACAGCAGTCTCCAATTCATCTCCAGTAATTCGTTCAGACGTGTAATTCTCCAAAGGTGTTCCCATATCATCAGCAACTGCGACAACAACGTAGCCTCGACTTGCGTCAACGTTGAGGTTTAGGTCTTTGCCATCAAGCGTCAAAGGTTTTGTCAGCATATATCCTTCCGTTTCTCCAGCATCAAGCGAGACGAAACCATCACGTCGTAATGTCGCAAGTCCCAGCATAGATTTGTGTTTACGTTCAACCTGCTTGAATTTTCTGCCGGTATGTGGTCCGTTCACACCACCATAATAGAAATAGAGTTGGTCATTATATGTGATAAAATTCTGACTGATACGCACCATGCCATCTTCCCAACTCCCTTTCTCTCCAAGCGTCAGAAAAGTTTGTCGGTCTAAAACCCGTTGCCAATTGATTCCATCACGACTGGTTGCCAATGATGTGTCAATAGTGCCATCAACACCCTCACGATAAATCCAGATCATACCAAGATAGATGCCTTCATAGATATTAATCGGCATACCATAAATTTGCGTGCTACCTTCATCAAATTCATCGCATTCAAGTACCAGTTTTGGTTCGCTAAAGTGAATGCCGTCACTACTTTCCGCACGTGCCGTTTTGCGTCCACCAGCCCCGAATCGACCGAATACAACGTACTTCTGTATTTTTGGGTCCCATACCAATGATTGTGTCGTGTCGCTACCAAGCGAAATGACAGGATTGTTCTCGTAATTTGTCCAATGAACGCCATCAGGTGAAAATGACATCCACATACCGTCCCCTTCTCCATGCCCCCAGATTGTGCGTCCTTCATGCTGAATAAACGTATCAATTCCCCCATGCTCCCAATAAAAACCTTTGTAACGACGATCAGGATCCGTTTCATTTTCATCGTAGAGGACAGCCATACCCTCACAGTTTGTTCGTCCGACATCAATTAGATTGTTCTCGGTGCTGCCAGCAAAATCGACCTGATTTAGAATCGGTTTTTCCCAATGCACACCGTCAGTTGAAGTTGCATAAGCAAGCAGCGTGATATTACCAAGTGCCTTGCGTTGACGCACCTCTACCATGCCATCAACATAAGGACCCGTGAGATACCACATTTTGAAAAGCGAATCCTGTGGGTCGTAAAGGACTGTGCCGTAGAGCGATGCGACACTCTCCCACGGGTTCTCACCTCGCAAAATAGGATTTTCTGGGTACCGTTCAGGTTGGTGCATCCGACGATAAAGCCCTTCAATTCGAGTAATATGATGCATGTCTAAAAAGAGATAACGATGTTCCATGTGTAAGTTCCTAACATCTGATTAACGATCAACGTCCATACGCTTTCATCACCTGTTTCAACTTGTCCAAAGGTATAGCCTGCATTGTCCGACCATTACGTCCCGTCGTTGTTGTTGCCATTGTCATTGAATTGATAACTGCCTCCTCAGTCGCCTCAATCGCTGCCTCAAAAAGCAAACTCAGACGTCTATTAACGACCATCTGAATCTGGAAAGTGCCGCTTTCAGTACTGCTCGGAAAAACGTTTGCAGTTGAAAATGCAATCACGAACTCACCACTGCTATCTGTGCTCGGCGTGCCTGTGCGGGCAAGACCGTGTGTTGCGCGGATTGCCAACTGCTTCAACTGACGGTGTGTCAATGGTGCGTCCGTTGCAATAACAATAATAAACGATCCATCCCTGCCCGGTTTCAATTGATCATCTTCCAATGCCTTACCGACAGGTACGCCATCAATGCGCAATTGGTGTCGTCTGCCACCGTTAGAGTTGACCAACACACCGACTTTCCATCCGCCTCTGTTTTGTGGTAGAATACGCGAAGCAGTGCCGATGCCCGCCTTGAACCCGTAGCATCGCATGCCTGTGCCACTACCGACACAACCCTCTGATACTGGACCAGATTTTGCCATTTCAATTGCCTCAATCGCATGTTCCGGTTTAACATGAAGTCCGCTGATGTCGTTCAAACCACCATCATAACATTCTGCAACAATCGGGAGAATAATGTTATCGTCAGGGTATCGGTTTACAATGTATCGCACAACGCCATCGTGAACGGCACCAACACTCAGCGTATTTGTCAGCAAGATAGGAGATTCAATCCAACCCGCCTGATTAATTCGGGCAATACCGGTGGCTTCACCGTTGCCGTGGATAGTATGTGCCGCGCCGAACAACCGCACCTTCCAAATATCATCGTGTGGAAGGATTGCCGTAACACCAGTGCGAATTGAATCGCCTTCGTTTAGCGTAACGTGTCCGACTTTGACACCGGGAACGTCGGTGATAGCATTGTGTTCACCAGTAGGAAGCGTGCCTATGTGGATACCGAGTTCTCGTGCCCGCGTTCTCGGAGCCTCTGCATCCGCAAAACTTAGGATCTGTACCAAAAATGCACAGATAGTCAAAAAAATAAAGATTTTTTGGTAAAACGCATAATTACTTGTACGTTGGTGTAGGTGCGATTTTAAATCGCACCTACCAGAGTGTATGCACATATTTTTAGGTTTTATTAAAAAGTGCGTGAAAGAGGCAGGAATTCCTATCTGAGATTTTTTAATGGATGTAATATATGTGTTCATGCGTTGAGTTGCTCTCTATAGATTGTGCGAATGTGATTAAAAATTGCGATATAAGTAGGGGAACGATAGTCCGGGTACGTCCATTCCCACGGTTGGAACGTTTTACGATAAAAACGGAGTGTTATCTCTGCATAAATGCCGTCACGGAGGTAGATACGGTGGGCGTGGTCCTTAGTTGACGCAAGCACTAACTTTGCCATGCAGACGTAACCTACATCTAAATTGACCCGCCGCCGTGAAGTGTCTTTTTCTACGAATGCTTGTTCTACCTGATTTGTAAACAACTTTCTATCTGCCAATGTCCCTGCATCAATTAGTTTTTCAAAACTGATAAATTGCCGTTGAAGTCCCTTCCCCATCTCTGCCTCGTAGTAATTTGTGCTGGTAAAAGGTAAAAGTTCGCTGGTATAGTCAATCGAACCGAATTGGTCTGTCAATTGCTGATAGACCTTCGGCAAAATTAGTGGTTTTGCTATCAGAACGCCCATAATCGCTTTGACAGGTAGTCGTTCTATTAGTGTTCCCATAATTCACGTGTAACAGACAATTTTAGGATATTTGCGACATTTCGACGGAAATTTTATCTTAATTAGCGCAAAATGTATACCCAAATTGAAAAATATACAATTTTCTGCGTTTTTTCTTGACATTTTTGTAAACCTTAATGTATAATTATACGTTACGCCTTCAAGAAGTTATAAAAGAGCGTGTGTTTTATTTAAGGGTGACTTTAGGGAAGTATATAACTTCTTTAAAAAATAGGCAACTGTTTTTAAAATTAAAATGAAGAATGTTGAT
Source organism: Candidatus Poribacteria bacterium (assembly GCA_028818995.1). Next base: position 7,685 of record JAPPMR010000363.1, read on the forward strand.
AAGTGTTGGGTGTTGTGCCACATGTTGTCAAGTACTTTGCATGCTTTTTTTGAGATGTGTGAGGTCAAGTGTTTTCTCGCGCCTACTACCTGATAGTGAACGATAAATTGTACGCATCGCGTTCACTTCATGGACCAACTGCTGAATAGAGGGACTGAGGCAACAAAAAAGGCAAATCCTTAACTATGAACCTCAACATCAAAATCATTGATATTCTGTCTTCTGCGAATTCGTATTCTCTTTAAAGAATAACTGAATCCAACACAAATTGTTAGTTGTGTAAACCGGTATATTGCCAACTATTCGCAATTCAACAGAATGTTTACTACCCCAAGCAGCATTGCACATTTAAGCACAGAAACAACAGAAATCGTGAAGTAGACCCAATAACAAGTAGTGAGAATAGTTTTCAAGTATCTGTTATCGGTAAAGACCTCTTTCTGATAACAGAAAATATTTCTCTGTAAACGAGTTCGGTGCAGCAGCCTAATCGGACAAACCTTCAACCCATCCGCGATCCACGCAAGGTGAAAATTTATGCCCAATACTACTAAAACTAATGGAAGTGCATCAGCGTTACGACAACGTGTCTCCTTTACCAAAACTTCATCGGCACTTGAATTACCCGACTTAATTGAGACCCAAAAGCGATCCTATGCCGCATTTATGCAGCGTTTTGTCTCAGAAAATGAACGCGAGCCAAAGGGACTTCAGGCGTTGTTCAAGGAAGTTTTTCCGATTTATGATTTTAAAGAGACCACAAGTCTGGAATTTGTCAGTTACACGCTCAGCCCACCGATACACGATCTTTCGGATTGTCAGGCACGCGGACTGAACTATCAGGTGCGGTTACAAGCTCGTCTGATGTGTGTCGAACGCGAAAAAGATGATGACACAGGGCAGACGCGTGTTTTAGATATTACTGAATCTGATGTTTACCTCGGCGATATTCCGTTGATGACTGAAAATGGAACTTTTATCATCAATGGTTCTGAACGCGTGATTGTCAATCAGTTACATAGATCCCCTGGTGTTATTTTTCTTGATAAATCACATGCATCAAGTGTGCAAAAACTCCCAACAGGACAGATAATCCCCTACCGTGGTGCCTGGATAGAGTTTGAATTCGATTCAAAGGATTGCATCCACGTCCGATTAGACCGAAAGAAAAAACTATTAGCCACCGTGTTATTACGGGCACTCGGTTGGTCAACAGATGCGGAAATCCTCAAACTTTTCAGCAGCACAGAGATCGTTCCGATGACACAAGATGTTATCGGACGTGTTATCGCTGAACCTGTGGTTGATACCGATTCCGGTGAAGTGCTGCTTGAAGCAAACACAAAGTTGTCTGAAATAGAATTTGATCGACTCACTGAGGCTAAGGTGTCAGAGGTAGAAGTGTTGGTGGAATCAGATGAACAAGAACTCCGATATTTGCGGAATACCCTCTCGCGTGACACGGTCAAAGCTTATGCGGGGGGAACATTGCAAGAGGGCGCACTGCTTGAGATATTTCGCACCTTAAGACCTGGTGATGCGCCGACACGCGAAGCAGCGACAGCTTGTTTGGAACGTCTCTTCTTTGATGGTGCACGCTATGACTTAGGCATCGTTGGAAGATATAAAGTCAATTCAAAATTTAGTGACATGTCCATCTATCTTGATGAATCTGGAGAGATACCATCAGAAGATATGAAGGTGCTTCGCAAAGAGGATATTGCTGCTACCTTGCAATACCTTATGGATATCCGAAATGGATACAGAGAGGTAGATGATTTAGACCACCTCGGCAATCGACGGGTGCGTGTGATCGGAGAACTTCTTGAGAATCAATTCCGTATTGCACTCCTACAGATGCGTAGGGCAGCACGAGAGAAATTGAGCACCACTACCGACGCGCAGCTCAAGAATCCTAAGAATTTGGTCAATCCGAAGCCACTCATGATGTCACTCCGAGAGTTTTTTGGGTCTAATCAACTTTCTCAATTCATGCAACAGATTAATCCGTTGGATGAACTCACCCATAAACGGCGTATTTCGGCGATCGGTCCCGGTGGATTGCATCGTGACCGTGCCACCGCAGCGGTGCGAGATGTCCATCGCACGCATTATGGACGTGTCTGTCCATTAGAAACACCTGAGGGCCCCTCTATCGGTCTCATCGTTTCCTTAGCAACTTTTGCACGGGTTAACCCGTACGGATTTTTAGAAACACCGTACCGTGCTGTTCGTAAAGGCAAAATTACCAAAGATGTTGAATATTTAACAGCAGATGCAGAGGACAAGTACCACATTGCGCCTGCAGATGCAATCTCTTCTGGCAACAAAACAAAAGCACTTCGCAGCCGAAAGGGGGAGGAAGTGCTTGACCGTGATCTCAATGAGATTGACTACATAGGCATTGCCCCGCAACAGATTGTTGGTGTTTCCGCGTCGCTCGTGCCTTTTTTAGAGCATGAAGACGCTAACCGTGCGCTAATGGGGGCTAACCACCAGCGACAAGCTGTACCGCTAATTCGTCCAGAGGCACCGTGGGTTGGTACCGGTATGGAACATCGCGCTGCGCGTGATGCGAATGCCATGGTCATCGCACAACGTGGGGGTGTCGTTTCCAGTGTTGATGCCGAAGAAATCCTAATCCGGACTGGACAAGCGCTTCATCTTGAAGAAGGTGAGCATGCTTTCAGTGAAATGGGATACGATGTCTATAAACTAAAAAACTTCAAACGGAGTAACAGCGGCACTTGTATCCACCAGCGCCCACGCGTGGATATCGGAGATATTGTAGAAGCAGGCGATGTTATTGCCGATGGCACTGCAACTGAAGGTGGTGAACTCGCACTCGGAAGAAATGTACTTTGCGCTTATATGCCGTGGGGTGGACATAACTTTGAGGACTCAATCCTTATCAGTGAGTCGCTTATCAAGAATGATACATTTACCTCTATCCACATTGAAGAATTTGAAGTCGCCGCAAGGCAAACAAAGATGGGAGACGAAGAGATTACCCGCGATATTCCAAATATGTCTGCCCGAAGTCTCGCACAGCTGGATGACGAAGGAATCATTCGAATAGGTAGTGTCGTAGGAACCGGCAGTATTCTTGTTGGAAAGATCTCACCGAAAGGGGAAAGTGAATACGGGCCCGAAGAGAAACTGTTACGCGCGATTTTCGGTGAAAAAGTCAAAGAGGTCAAGGATGCTTCTGCCTACACCCGTCCAGGCGTAGAAGGCGTTGTCATTGACGTAAAGGTTTTCTCTCGCCATGCTACACCAAATAGCGAGCGAACCGAATGGCGACAAGAGGCACTTCGCAAACAAATTGAACAGACGTGGCAGGAACAGTGTGCACAAGTCTCTGAACGTTTGACTGAAGAACTACGTGAAACTTTGGTCAACAAAGAACTCGCGTATCCTACGACCTTCGAGAATGATGAAGAAACTGAAGGCGAAGACAACGCTGAGTCACCAAAGCAGTTAGAAGCAGGTGACGTGTTGACACGTGAATATCTTGATGCACTGTCGCGAAATGACCTTGAAGCACTTCAGATTACAGATGTAGATGCAGTCTCTTACATCAAGAACCTTCAAGAACTCGCTACCGGTAGGATTAATGCCTATACGCAGGAAAAAGATGACGCGTTAGAGAAACTTGATGCAGGTGAAGAGTTGAAACCGGGAGTTTTGAAACTGGTCAAAGTCTATGTTGCAAGTCGTCGTCCGATCTCCATCGGTGATAAAATGGCAGGACGCTACGGAAACAAGGGTGTTGTTGCAAAGATTCTGCCCGAAGAAGATATGCCATATCTACCAGATGGATCCCCTGTTGATATTGTTTTAAATCCTCTTGGCGTGCCTTCTCGGATGAATGTTGGTCAGATTCTTGAAATACATTTAGGTCTGGCATGTAAGGAACTCGGTTTACATGTTTCCTCACCTGTATTTGACGGTGCTACCGAAGAAGAGGTGTTCGACATGTTGGCAAAAACAGGTTTACCTGAAAAAGTTAAACAGACCGGCAAAAGTGTGCTTTACGATGGACGCACTGGTGAACCGTTCGGACAGGAAGTAACAGTTGGTTATGTTTATTTTCTAAAGTTGAATCACCTCGTTGCAGATAAAATGCACGCACGTTCAACCGGATCATACTCTCTGGTGACACAGCAGCCATTAGGTGGTAAAGCACAACACGGAGGACAACGGCTCGGTGAAATGGAAGTTTGGGCATTGGAAGCTTACGGTGCAGCCCACACACTGCAAGAGATGTTGACTATCAAGTCGGACGATGTAAAAGGCAGGACCAAAATTTATGAATCTATTGTAAAGGGGCAAAGTCCCTTAAAACCCGGCACCCCTGAATCTTTCAACGTGTTGGTGCGAGAATTACAGAGTCTTGGCTTAAATGTGGAGTTGTCTGAAGGCGATCCTGCGGATGTTGACTCAGAACAAGTAGGACTCCATGAAGCAGAATTCCCACTCTTACACACATTAGATACAATGGAACCCATAGATGAAGAACCAACCCTAAAACTCACTTGGGACACCGATGATGCTGAATAATCATCAGCCATCGGTTATCAGTATTCAGTTTTCAGAAAGAGTCAATTGAGAAGACGACTCTTAACTGATAACTGACTACTGATAACCGACAACTATATAAAAGGAGTAGAAAGAATGGCAGACAAAGAAAATCGATTTAATCGTATCTCTATCAGTATCGCCTCGCCTGATCAGATAAAAGATTGGGCAAAACGGACATCTTGTAGACGCAGGAATCCAGCAAGTGATGCTTGGTCGTGTCCCGAGAAAGACACCTGTGATTGCGGCGAAATCAAAAAGGCTGAAACGATTAACTACCGTAGTTTTCGTCCTGAACATCAAGGTCTATTTTGTGAAGCCACATTTGGCCCGCAAAAAGATTTTGAGTGCAGTTGCGGTAAGTATAAACGGATTAAGCATAAAGGTCTTATTTGTGACCAGTGCGGGGTTGAGGTGACAAAATCACAAGTTCGAAGAGAACGGCTCGGTTACATCAAACTTGCCACCCCTGTTTCCCATATATGGTTTTTCAAAGGTATTCCATCGAGACTAGGCACGTTCCTTGAACTTGCTTCCCGACAAGTTGAGCGCGTTCTCTATTTTGAAGCGTTCATTGTCACAGAGGTCATTGATGATAGTTGCGGTTTAGCTGAAAAAGATATACTTACGGAAGCGGAAGTGAGTGCTAAGCTGCGTGAGCATCCAAACTCGTTCCGAGCAGGAACGGGTGCTGAGGCAATTCAGGAACTCCTACGCAAAATTGATTTGCCAGAAGATGTAAAAAAGTTTACAGAAGAACTTGAGGCAACTTCCAGTCACCAGAAAAAAGTTAAACTCTCAAAGCAGCTCAAGATGGTGGCTGGTTTTGACAAAGCAGAGATGCATCCTGATTGGATGATTCTTGATGTGCTTCCTGTGATTAGCCCTGATCTTCGCCCTTTAGTTTCACTGGAAGGGGGTAGATTCGCAACGAGTGATCTCAACGATCTATATCGCCGCGTAATTAACCGAAACAACCGACTGCAAAAACTTATTGATCTTCGATCTCCCGAAGTTATTCTCCGAAACGAAAAGCGGATGCTCCAGGAATCCGTCGACGCGTTTTTGGATAACGGCAGACATGGGCGTCGCGTGACCGGACCCGGTAAACGTGCCCTCAAATCCTTATCCGACATCCTCAAAGGTAAAGTTGGACGTTTCCGACAAAACCTCCTCGGAAAACGAGTTGACTATTCAGGTAGAAGTGTTATTGTTGTCGGTCCCGAACTTGAGCTCCACCAGTGTGGGGTACCTAAATTAATGGCTGTTGAACTTTTCAAGCCATTTATTATTGAAAAACTTTTGACATCTGGAAAAGTGCAGACTATCAAACGTGGAAAATATTTGACTGAACACGTAACACCGGATTCACCGGTTTGGGAAGCATTAGAGGAAGTTATCGCTGACCATCCGGTTTTGTTAAATCGTCCGCCGACACTTCACAGACTCGGAATTCAGGCGTTTATGCCTGTTCTTGTTGAAGGGAAGTCAATTCGGATTCCACCGCTTGTTTGTAAGGCGTTCAATGCTGATTTTGATGGTGACCAGATGGCAGTTCATGTGCCGCTATCTATTGAGGCACGGGCAGAAGCGAAAATGTTACTGCTCAGTAGTGGTAATATCCTCAAACCTTCACACGGTGAACCGATTACAGTGCCGGAACTTGATATGATTTTAGGCGCAAGTTTTCTAACAAAGGCACTGCCAGAACACCAAGAACGAGCAGCACAACTTCATGCTGCATACACCGAAAAATCGGAAGATGCCGAGTCAAATAATGTTTTCGCATCACTGGAAAGTGAAGCATGGGCGAAGCGCCGTTTTACATCTGTAGATGAGGTGACACACGCACACGGGTGTGGCACGCTTAAACTACATGATTCAGTTCTACTGTTTTTCAAAGAACATCACGAACCGATCCTCACAACCGTCGGACGTGTTATTTTCAATGAGGTTCTTCCACATACAAATGGAACTGCCTCGCTCACTTGGAAAGATGAGACTACGGGGCTTGAATTGCCGTTTTTCAATGAGGAAGCACGTAGCAGACGTTTGTCGCAACTTGTCAAACGCTGTTTCAACGAACTCGGTACCGCAGAAACTGTATCACTGTTAGATCGGTTACAGAAACTTAGTTTTGAATACGCTACTCGCAGTGGCATTTCTCCCGGTATAAAGGATTACTTGATACCGCTTGACAAAACGGATATCCTTTCTGAGGCAAGTAAACAAATTCAGCGTTTAAGCGAGGAAGAAAACCTTGAGGCAGAGGAATTAGAGAACCAGAAGATTCGGATATGGTATGATGCTGTTGAAAAAATTGAAGAGACAATGTTTACTGAACTTCCGACGACAGAAACGTATCTGGTTGAACAAAATAAAGAGGTGGAAGGGTTTAGTCCGGTGCATCTGATGGCAGATAGTGGTGCCCGCGCACGCAAAAATCCTTTCATACAAATTAGTGCTATCGTTGGATTGAAGTCTAAACAGAGTGGTGAGATTCTGTCTACGCCGATCCAATCTTCTTATCGCGAAGGTTTGGATGTACTTGACTACTTTACCTCAACCTATGGGTCACGGAAAGGGTTGGTGGATACCGCTATGAAAACCGCGGCCTCTGGATACCTTACGCGGAAACTGGTTGATGTAGCACAAGATGTGATGATCACTGAGGAGGATTGCGGAACAACACACGGAATCCTTAAATTTACTACAAACGCTGGCTCTATCAGCTTCAAAATTAGTGGTCGTGTTGCTGTGGAACCTGTAATACATCCCACAACAGAGGAAACGCTGCTTGAAAGTGATACACTCATTACACCGCAGATGGCAGAAATTATTGAGATTGCTGAAGTCCCGAGCGTTCGAGTCCGATCTATACTCACTTGTGAGGCAGAGAAAGGTGTCTGCGCTGCCTGCTACGGCGCTGATTTAACATCCGGACGACTCGCCAATGTTGGAGAGGCTATCGGCATCATCGCAGCGCAATCTATTGGTGAACCCGGGACACAGTTGACAATGCGTACCTTCCATACAGGTGGTGTGGTTGAAGATATGAGTGAACGCCTTGCACGTAAGATTCTCGCGAAGGCTACCGGAAAAGTACGGTTTCGTGACTTCATTCCTGGACGCACCGTCCATGAAAAAGACGGACTCTGGATTGTAGAACAGGTTGCTGAACACCTTGACCAACCTAAATATAAGGTTAAGACCGTCCAACACCCAGAATGCAAGCTACAACCTGATGAACTTCTCACAGAGAAACAGTACCAAGAAAATATTGAGCGCTTTCCTGGGTTTGAGGTAGAACCTATTGCCTATGAGGTTGTCAAAGTAACCCGTCCAGATGTCGTTGAGGCAAACGGTGGAGCAGATTTCCCGCTGCAAGAAGGACAGTATCTAACTGAACAAGAATACAACGCCTATTTTCACAAATTCTCACCGTTCCGATGCTCTGAACCGCACTATCGTGTGAAAAGTGTGAAGCATCCGAAGACTTCTCTGAAGGAAGGTACACTGCTGACAGAAAGCGAAGCGGAAACATGGCGTGCCGAAATTCGACCGTTTGACGGTGAATGGGTGTATGAAACCAAAGAGGGTGCTATCCTTACTGAAAGTGAATATCTACAGAAGCAGAACAGTGTTAAAGCGGAGATGAAGTATCAGATTCAGAGGGTAACGCATCCGAGTTGTCCGTTTAAGGAAGGGAAGCTACTTTCGCCAGACGAAGAGAGTCAGTACCATATGGAACTTGATGAACCGGTATATACCGTTACAGAAGTCAGCGACGGTATTGACTTAACTGTGGATCAAGAATTGACTGCTGCAGAATTTCGACGCGCACAGGAGACGTTTAGAACATTTGACGTACAACGCCCATCAACGCAGTTGTATCGTGTTACACAGGTCATGCACCCTGAATGTCCGCTAAGGGCTGACGAACTTATTGAGGCAGAAAAATTAGAGACGCTTCGAGATAAATTCAGCGGGTTTACTGCAGAGCGCCTTAAATACCGAATCACTGCTGTGCATCATCCGGTTTGTAAGCTGGAACCTGAAACACTGCTCACCGAAAATGAGAAAAAAGCAGTATTGAAGGAATTCCCCGGTTTTGAGGTTGATGTCACTAAGAATGAAGAAGGTTTTGAGGTTGAACGGCTCTACCGCATTACTGCCTCACATCATCCTGAATTTCCTGTTGCTGTTGATGAATTCATCACGCAATCGGAGTCCAATCGATATCGACGAAACTATAAGGGATTTGATTTTGAGAAGCTTTACCTTCATGTACCTGAAGGCTCTGAAACTGAGGAGACTTTGACAGAAGCGGACTACAAGGCACTTGTTAAACAGCATCGAGACACGGATGCGCCCCCACCTAACATAAAACTGGTGTATCACGTCCTTGATGTTCATCACACCGAGTGTCCTTTTACTGCTGGACAACGAATTGATGAGGAGGAATATAAACGCGCACAACGGCTTTATAAAGGCTTTGATACTGAACGGGCTTTTAAGGTAACAGGTGTATCTGAAACCGATTCCGAAATCGCTGTAGGCGATATTCTCAGTGATGCCGACTATAAGAAAGAATCGGCTTCCACTTCAAAAAATACCTATCGAGTGACGAAGGTGATACACCCGAACTGTACGCTTACTATTGATCAAGAGTTGAAAGACTGGGAATATGCAACTGCCCTTGAACAATATGCAGGTGTTGATATAGATGGCTTAATTGAAACCTTCCGAATAGATATTGATATTGTAGGCGGTGGAAGCGTATCACACCTTATTCCCGCTGGCTACTCAGTCTCTGTTAAGGATGGACAAAGCGTTAAAGCACAACATTCGTTGGCAGAATTGCAGGAGAAAACTACTAACCTTGACATTGTTGCCGGTATCCCGCGTGTGACAGAGCTTTTTGAAGCACGGCGTCCGAAACGCGAAGATGCCGCTGAAATTGCTGAGATTGATGGGCATGTGCAACTCACTGGACAAAAAGCGGGGGTACCCCAATACCGAATCGTAGATGGTGCTACCAAAAGTCGTCTATATTCGATCCCGGATGAGAAGCGACGGGTTGACGATGGTGACTGGGTCAAAGCAGGAGAACCTCTAACGGATGGATATCTCAATCCACACGATATCCTTGCCATTGGTAGAACTACCCTTAACGGGCATTCTCTTGAAGGTGAAGAAGCACTTTGGGCATACCTTGTGGATGAGGTTCAGGCAGTTTATCCGACCAACAACATTAACGACAAACATGTAGAAGTCATTGTCCGGCAGATGCTGCAAAAAATACGCATTCTGACTGTTGGAGATACAAAGTTCTACGCGAACGATGAAGTCAGTCGACACAAATTCCACGCGGAGAATAGACGTGTTGAGCAAGACGGCGGCACTCCCGCAACAGGTGAGCCTGTCTTGCAGAGCATTAGTAAGGCATCGCTCAGTACGGATAGTTTCATCTCTGCGGCGAGTTTCCAACAGACACCCAAGGTCCTCACCGATGCCGCTGTTGAAGGGCAAACGGATATGCTTACAGGTCTAAAGGAAAACGTTATCCTTGGACGCCTCATTCCCGCAGGTACGGGGTTCTCTGAGTGGCAGGAACTTGAAGTTTCCCGGGATGCAATTGATAATCCGGAACCAGAAGAACTACCTGAACCGGTTGCTGAACCTGAATTGATTGTTGAGACGGTTGAGGAATAACCTCCCGGATGCCGAATTACTTGTAGGGCGAGGTCTATGTGCCTCGCCTTATTTCGTTAAGATGCTAATTACTTGGAAATCTTTATTATCGTGAATTATTAAAATAATACCAATTCTAATAAATACTCTCTCATTAAGAGATTCAACAGTTATTGTCTGCTGAACGGACCTTTTTTCTGTAGGAGCAACCTCCTGGTCGCGACCTCCGAATCGCGACGAAATGCTTGATAGTCGGAAATCAGAGTTCCCTCCCGCATCATGCCAAATGTGCATTTGGCACCTCTTACATTTCTTTTCAAATGAGAAAATAATTTATAGAATTGGTATTATAGATTTGGTGTAACCATCTCACGCGGTACAACAAGCGCATCAAACTCCTCTGCTGTTAACATACCCTCTTCAACCGCTACCTCGCGAAGTGTAGACCCTTCCCGATGTGCCTTCTGTGCCAGTTTTGCCGCCGCATCGTACCCTATCCGTGGTGTCAACGCTGTCACCAACATCAAAGATGCTTCCAGATAACCAACAATTACCGATGTATTTGCTTCGATCCCAACAACGCAATGCTGACGGAACGCATCACACGCATCGGACAACAAGCGAATAGATTGCAAACTGTTAAAAGCAATCACAGGCATAAAGACGTTCAGTTCAAAGTTACCAGCACTGCCAGCGAGTGAAATCGTGGTGTCATTGCCAATCACCTGTGCACAAACCATTGTCATCGCCTCACACTGAGTTGGATTGACTTTCCCAGGCATAATGGAACTTCCCGGTTCATTCTCCGGCAAAATCAATTCACCGATACCACATCGGGGACCGCTACCTAACCAACGAATGTCGTTGGCAATCTTATACAATGCACAAGCGAGCCGTTTCATTGCGCCGCTTGCTGATACAAGCGCGTCTCGGCTTCCCAACGCTTCGAACTTATTCGGTGCACTCACAAATGGATGTCCAGTACGTTCAGCAATACGAGATGCTACCGCGTCCGCGTAATCAGGATGTGTATTCAATCCAGTTCCGACTGCTGTGCCACCGATCGGAAGTTCATAAAGATGTGGCAAAGTGTTTCTAATCGCTTCTTGTGCATGTGCTATCTGCTGCACATATCCACTGAATACTTGTCCTAATGTCAAAGGTGTAGCGTCCATCAGATGCGTCCGTCCTGTTTTTACAATGTCCGAAAATTCCTGCGCCTTATCTTCCAACGCACTTTGTAGCGCCGCAGCAGCGGGCAACAAACGTTCAACGCATTGCGTCACAACCGCTATGTGAATAGCAGTCGGAAAAACATCGTTCGTTGACTGCGAACGGTTCACATGGTCATTCGGATGCACAGGGGATTTCATGCCGCGATTGCCACCTGCCAGTTCATTCGCACGGTTTGCGATAACTTCGTTGATATTCATGTGTGTTTGTGTGCCACTGCCAGTTTGCCAAATCCGAAGTGGGAATTGGTCTGCCAGATCGCCATCAGCAACTTCATCTGCAGCACGGCAGATAAGATCTGCGATTTCTGGGGTAATCCCTTCAAGTTCAGTATTGACGGTAGCAGCTGCATGCTTAATGATAGCAAGTGAGCGGATGAATGTCGGTGGAAAATGTTCGTTTCCAATGTCAAAATTGAGATGCGCGCGCTGTGTCTGTGCACCCCAGTATGCTTCCTCAGGCACCTCTACATCACCTAAACTGTCTTTTTCTATTCGTGTTTTCATCAAATTCCTCTTATTTTAAAATAATTGCGGTTTATGTTTAGCGAATTCAATTTTAATGCAAAAACAAGCAAGTGTCAAGCGGTGCGTTTTTATAGTTGCAAAATTTATTAGCGTATTTTCATTAAACGACTTCTTTGTAGGAACGAACTCCATCTTAAGATTTTTCCAAATCCGCGTAATCTGTGTAATCCGTGCAAATCCGCGATTCAGAAGAAAAGCAATGATTCCTAATTAACATATTCCAAATCTAACTTTTAACAAAATACTTGCAAACTCAATTCAGCGATTTAACTTGCCAAAGCCGCTGAAACATGGTATATTTTAATATAAAGTATCTTGAATAGAGATTTATACCCAAAAGGCACAAGTGGTATCAACATTAATCAATCCGTACTTGACGCATCAGCAACCGCCGCCAGCGCACAGTTACCTATATCGTCAGTGGTGTGCAAGAGGTTATCAACCGGGTCTTCATCCTATTTCGCCTGATAGCGAATTAGGCACATGTATTGGTCAGATGGGATGGGTAGGCGCACATGCCCACGCCCACGACTACTTATGGGCTTCAGCAGGTAACATGGGGGTGATACTATCAGAACCAGTAGATGCGAAATGCCTTATCACCTATGAGGATGCACCGCGGCACGCTTTACCTGCGGCAATTGTTGTGAAGGGGTTAGCTGGTAGACATGTGCTTTTGACTAAATCTGGGTCTCGGTTGGACCTGATAGGTATAGAGCATCCCGCACTAAATCTAACGGTTATTGAAGTAGAACCGGATGGAACACATTATCGGATGCGTTTTGGTACGCAAACACAGTCTGAGATGAATAATTCTACGGAGGCGGAAAATGCCTCACAGTCTTGTGTGCCAACAAGTGAAATGTTTCATTATCTCCTAATTTTTGAGCAACTTGAAAAACACGGATTTCAAGCATTAGTCCACTTGCAGCCGAAGTTTCTAAACCTAATCTCACGTACAGAACACGGCCATCCTGATCGTTTTTACAGTTTTCTAAAAGGGTATGAACCGGAAACGCCAATTATTTATGATGCATCTGGTGGGATTGGATTTGTTCAGGAACGGGTGCCAGGAATACCAGAATTATCTTATGAAAGTTTGCGGCTCTTTGAAAACGGTTCCGAACCGATGCGCCATATCCTTTACTGGATTGGGCATGGGACTTTTTCACGGGGGACAGACCTTTTAGATGCATATAAACACGCTGAGTACTTTGAAGCGGTAGCCCGAATGGCATGGGAGGCAAATCAAAAGCAAGTATCAGCAGAAGCATATAGCGAAGAAATTGTCAACTGTATCCTCCGTGAATTTAACGCCAACCGAAGTCAGTCTACAGATGAGTCCGCAGAACAGCATGACCCTACAGTACTATTAGACGTTGAACCAGATAACCGCACACCGGATAATCTATATAACTATCCATAATACTCTTAACCTTGAAACGACTCCATACCATATTAGATACTAAGATTTGCGAGGGAGATATTTAATGAAAGAAACACCACAACCACCTGTGATTGAAGAAGAAGCACAACAGACAAAACCGCAAAACTTAGAATCCTATCTTAGGGACAGTATCTTTGGAGATGATTTTCGTAATTACAATGAGAAAATTGAGAGGTTGACCCAAGAACTTGAAAACGTTCAGCAGAGTCTTGTTGACGTTGAAACGAGATTGTTGAAGGAAATAGCAGATGTTAAAACACAATACGGTGACATACCAGACAACATAGCGCAGCGCGTTGACAATCGTATTGACGAATTGATTAGCCGTAGTGAAAACGATCTTGAAAAATTGTCAATGCTCATCAATGAGTTTGCAACTGATTTTCAGGCACAAATTGACGGACTTCGCACAGAAACGCAAATGCTCCAAAATGACGGTCAGTCTGATCGACAAGCACTCGCGAATGCTCTGATAGCAATCGGCACGCAACTAAAAAAAGAATCATGAAAAGCACTACATATTACCTCATTTTTGTTTTTCTACTTATACCGTTTGGCATTACATTAGCAGCATCACCTCCCGCCTCGGACTTAGGCACCGAAGAAATTTCCATCGTGGCTATTGGCGATATAACAATCGGAAGCAACTTAACACCACTCATTGAACGGCAGGGAGCAGGCGTGTTTTTTGAAGGCACAGCCTCGGTTATTCAATCAGCGGATGTTGCCACAGTGTCCCTCAACACCAGCATTTCAGACAGAGGAGAGCCAGACCCAAAGCAAGAACTGCGTTTCCGCGCTGCCCCCGGACTTGCACGCGCACTCGCAAATGCTGGGTTTGATGCGGTTTCGTTAGCGACACCACATATTATGGATTTTGGAATCGAAGCACTTGAAGATACAGTAACCAATTTGGAGTGGTACAACGTTAAATCAATAGGTGTCGGAATTTCACCTGCAGCAGCAAATGCGCCTGCATGGTTGGACGTGAACGCTAAAAAAATCGCCCTATTCGCATATTTGCGCGGGAATGAATTCAATATGGCATCGTTAGACCCTGTCGCTTCTGCTGCCTATAGCCAAATGGTCCGTGCTGTTCAAGAGGTAGATGATGCTGCAGAACTTGTCATCGTCTGGTTACATTGGGGGAAAAGGGATGCAGAACCGGCAACACAACAAGCGAGTATTGGACGCCAACGCATTTTTGCCCAAGCACTTATTGATGCTGGTGCTGATCTGGTTTTATGTCAACAACTCCATACACTTGGTGGGATTGAACTCTACAATGGGAAACCGATTGTTTATAGCCTTGCAGATTTCATCTATGATACCTATTCATTACAGCATGCGCGTACAATTATTCCCAAAGTAACTTTTGGAGAGGGAACTCTTAAATCTATTGAATTAATACCTATTTTAGTAGATAAACAGGGACAGTCAATTCCTCAACCGAGCCTTCTCAAAGCCAAAGATGCTTCCGCAGAGGCTACCGATAAAAAATTAGAGGAATCTGCCATAGAGACATTGCAGAGTTATCAAAAACGGTGCGCTGAACTCAATACAGAAGTAATTATTGAAGGAGAACGCGGATGGATCAACAGTATAGATAAATCCCAGTAGGCAATTTTGAACAGTGAATTATCCAAAGAGTTTTAGGGTTATTTAGTTTTAAGAATTTTTTTTGTTGATATGTATTACTTAGAGTTATAGTGTAGGCAGGTAAAATTTACGCGAAAACCATAGGTAAAAATAAGTCCTATCTGAATATGAGTAACTGCTTTAGTCCCGTATGAAGATTAATTTATTAATTCGGTAATTTTTCATTATGCATATTTGGAACATTTTAAGTGATCTTCAGTCCCGTAGGGACGATATGTTTATAGCAGCGCG
>JAPPMR010000409.1 GCA_028818995.1 Candidatus Poribacteria bacterium
TTCGGAGATCGCTCCTACAGAATATATGTAAACTTATTTATATAATTTACTATAAATCGTCTCTATTACCGATACCGATCTGATCTCGTATTTAAATTTTGTTGTAAATCTACTGTTTTTTCTTCAGAAAAGAAACTACCGTAAACCGAATAATTATGAATACGTTGATACTATTCAATAAAATTGCAATTTCGCATTTAATCTGTTATAGTTAATTGTATTGAATCTGCGTAGGAAAAACAACATTATCGTTGTGCTGAGGAGTAACACCATGAAAGCATCAGAACTGATTGTGAAATGTTTGGAGAATGAGGACGTTGATTATATTTTTGGGTTACCGGGTGAAGAAAATATGGATCTGTTGGATGCATTGTTAGAATCCAAGATCCAATTCATTCAGACACGGGATGAACGTGGTGCTGCATTTATGGCAGATGTTTACGGGCGTCTAACAGGTAGGGCAGGGGTGTGTCTTGCTACGCTTGGTCCCGGTGCGATGAACCTTGTCACTGGCGTTGCTGATGCGAATATGGATAGAGCACCGCTTGTTGCTATCACAGGGCAAGCGAGTTTAGACAGGATGCACAAAGAATCTCATCAATACATGGATGTGGTTTCAGTCTTCAAACCAATGACAAAATGGAATACGCTTGTGCATCTACCTGAAATTATTCCGGAATCAATCAGCAAAGCCTTCAAGACTGCAGTAGGTGAAAAACCTGGTGCAACGCACATTGACTTACCAGAAGACGTGGCAAAGATGCAAATTGATGCCGAACCTATGCGGCATGATTTTCCCAGCGAAGCGGAGCCTGTCGCCTCATGCCTTCAACGTGCAGCGCAGCTCATCAACGATGCGAAACAACCGATTATTCTTGCGGGAAACGGTGTTGTTCGCCAAAATGCCTCTCGGATTCTAACACAATTTGCGGAGATGACAAACATTCCGGTTGCACACACCTTCATGGGTAAAGGCAGCATTCCGTGGACACATCGACTATCGCTCCTCAGTGTTGGACTTCAAGCCCATGATTTTGTTTCATGCGGGTTTGACCGCGCTGACCTCGTTATCGCCATCGGCTATGATGTTGTTGAATACCATCCGCGCCTATGGAATCCTAATCATGACAAGAAGTTAATTCATATTGACACAGAACCGAGCGAAAGTGATGCTTCTTATGTCACGGATGTTGAAATGGTGGGTAACATTAAACAAAGTCTTAGGCATTTGATGGCACAAGAAATTTTTCCTAAAGACGCAGAATATGCTTCAAACACCTTGCGGAAAATAATCCTTGACCAACTTACTGAACATCGCGATGACAAAGAATTTCCGATAAAACCACAAAAAATTTTAAGTGATATCCGTTCTGTACTTGACGAAGACGATATACTTATCTCTGATGTTGGGGCGCACAAAATGTGGATTGCCCGTATGTATCCGTGTTATCAACCGAATACATGTATCATTTCAAACGGGTTTGCGTCTATGGGTATAGCAGTTCCTGGGGCGTTTGTTGCAAAACTTATCTATCCAGAGCGGAAATGTCTTGCAGTTTGCGGTGATGGCGGTTTTCTGATGAACTCACAGGAGCTTGAAACAGCGACACGGGTCGGTGTGCCGTTTGTTACACTCATTTTTAATGATGAGGCTTATGGACTGATTGAATGGAAACAGATGAACGGTTTCGGTAGACCTGCACATATTGATTTTACGAACCCGGATTTTGTTAAATATGCTGAGGCATTTGGTGCTAAGGGGTATCGGGTTGAGGGTAGTGATGAACTCGTTCCGATACTAAATGATGCTTTCAGTCAGGATGTGCCTTCGGTTATCGATTGTCCTGTCAATTATGCTGAAAATCTACGATTGACAGAGGAACTTGGACAACTGACATGTCCGATTTGATGATAGCAAAGATGTCAATTTGTTGTCTAAATCGCGGGATTAGGCGGATTTCACTGATTACGCGGATTTTAGTTTCATTGTTGGGTTTCGCAGGTTCTACCCATAAATCAACGGTATGAATGCCATTAGGCATTCCCCGGGTGTAAACTTAAG
>JAPPMR010000301.1 GCA_028818995.1 Candidatus Poribacteria bacterium
AGAAGCACTCGTCAAAACGTAGATGTCTTCTTAAGTTGACACCCGGGGAATGCCTGATGGCATTCATACCGTTGATTTATGGGTTTCGCAAGTTCTACCCACAGCATGCCAAAAGCGCATGCTGTGTTGATTTATAATCTTGTGGATCTTTGTTCAGACAGAAACGTAGTTCCTTACCCAAATAACACATTGATTGTAAATAATCCCATTGATTTATGCATACAATTCATTTTTAATTGGCATTCTTCTCAAAATTGTGTAAAATTAAATCGTAAACAACTTATGAGAAAAGACGTTAAGTTTATTATAGCAATTCTTGAACTTACACAAATGAATATGTGAGAGTAACCCGCAATGCCAGAATCCAATCAACCCGTAGACTATTTAGAACGGCTTCGCCATTCAACTGCACATATTATGGCGTATGCCGTACAACAACTGTTTCCTGATGGTGAGCACACCGTCAAACTTGCAATCGGTCCTCCAATAGAAAACGAATTTTATTACGATATGGAGGTGCCGCGTCCAATTACGCCTGACGATTTTCCTGAAATCGAAAAGCACATGAAGGCGATGATTAAAGCCAATGTGCCTTTTGTACAGGAAACTTGGACTTTTGAAGCAGCACGTGAATGGTTCGCTGAACGCAACCAAACATTTAAACTTGAATTAATAGATGGTATTTCTGACCGCGAAGTCAGCGCGTCTGATGAAGGCGTTGCTGACGAAGGTGTCTCTATTTATCACAACGGAGATTTTACTGATCTTTGTAAGGGACCGCATATTGAAAAAACAGGTGAATGCAGACATTTCAAGTTGCTCCGCGTTTCAGGTGCGTATTGGCGTGGTGATAGCAATCGCGAACAGTTGCAACGGATATATGGCACAGCGTGGGAAACAAAAAATGACTTGCAAGCGTATCTGAAACAACGCGAAGAAGCTGCAAAGCGTGACCATCGGAAATTGGGACGCGAATTAGAACTTTTTCAGATGCATCCCGAATCTCCGGGCAGTGTATTTTGGCTTCCGAAAGGTGCATTCATTTACAATCATTTGTCCGAAAAGGTGCGAAAACTCAATCTCAGCGAAGGCTACCAAGAGGTTCGGACACCGCTCATCTATGATAGTAGTCTCTGGGAAACTTCGGGACATTGGGAACACTTCAAAGACGATATGTTTCTGATTGAAAATGAGGAAGGCGATCCAACAAGTGCACTTAAACCGATGAATTGTCCTGCGCACATGCTTATTTACAAAAGCGTACGCCACAGTTATCGTGATTTGCCATATCGGCTGCATGACCAAGGAGTATTACATCGTAATGAAGCAACTGGCACACTAAGCGGTTTGTCTCGTGTGCGCCAATTGTGTCAAGACGATGCACACAACTTCGTTACTGAGGATCAAATCGCCGACGAATACGAACGTATCCTCGGTCTTTTCCAACGCATCTACGGCACATTCGATCTTCCGTTCAGATGCGATTTCAGCACACGCAATCCTGAAAAGTTTATGGGGGATGTAGATGTCTGGAATCGAGCAGAAGATATACTTGAATCCGTATTAAAAAACAATCAGATTGAGTACACTGTAGACCCAGGAGAAGCAGCGTTTTATGGACCAAAACTTGATTTTCAAGTTCGAGACTCGCTCAACCGAGATGTGCAATGTGCTACTGTCCAACTCGACTTTCAGTTACCTGAACGGTTTGAATTGATTTACATTGCCCCTGATGGTTCTGAAAAGAGACCGGTAGTTATTCATCGTGCGATTTGTGGGAGTTTTGAACGGTTCATTGCTATGCTCATTGAGCATTATGCGGGTGCTTTTCCAACGTGGCTTTCCCCTGTTCAATGTGTTGTAATGACAATCAGTCAAAAATTCGTAGATTACGCGACAGAAATTCAGCAGATTTTGTTACAGAAAAATTGCCGTGTTGTGTTAGATAATAGTGATGACAAAATTGGAGCGAAAATACGTCAAGCCCGTTTGCAACGGGTGCCGTATATGTTAATCATTGGTGAACGTGAACAACAAAACCGAACTGTCAGTGTCCGAAGC
>JAPPMR010000594.1 GCA_028818995.1 Candidatus Poribacteria bacterium
AAGGTCTACACGTGACAGCTGAGTTTGAGGAGCAGTACGCATTGACACACTTCACCGTGTCTTCAGCGAACGATGTTCCTCCGAGGGACCCGACAGTGTGGGAGGTCCAAGGGTCGAACGACGGGGAAAAGTTTACGACCATCTTTGCTCACGACGGGAAAAGCTTTTGGGATCAGCGACTGCAAGTCGTCCTTTTTGAAGCGGGGGAAGATTACGACGTTCAAAAAACCGGATATCGTTTTTTCCGGCATGTTACTTTTGACACCGCATCGAACCCGGCTGGGGCGTACTTTCAAATTGGCGAAATTGAGTTCTTCGGCGATGATAGTTATCCCGTAGACCCTAAAGCCAAGCTCACAACCAAATGGGCAAGCATTAAAAAGGTCCGATAAGCGCAAATATCAGACATTCCATAAGAGCAGAACGCAGAAATTCTTTGCTCGCCACAGGCAGGTACCCATTTGGGTATCTGCCTATTTCTTTTTATTCAATGTAAACCTGAAAAAGTGATTTACGTTAAAATATGTGTTATAATAAATATAGACAAATATGTTAACAAACATATATAAAGAGGAGGCGTGTTTGTAGGTGACTTATTACAGTTCCTATGAAAGTACGGCGTGTTGTTATGATGAGATTTTTGACACTACTTTTCTCGGTAGTTTTCTTTCTGCCAACCTCAATCTTTGCGGGTCCGGGAAGGACAGGTGCGCAAATTCTGAACTTAGGGGGTGGTGCACGTGCAAGAGCCTTGGGTGACGCATTTTCCGCTATGTCCGGTGATGTGACCGCATCGCTTTGGAATCCAAGTGGGTTGGCAGAGATGCCAGAAAGCAAATTACGTGCTGGTCAAAAAGGGGCACAAGCCTCTATGTTTTACACAGATTATAGTGCACCATTTGGTGAAGCGGGTGAAGGGTTATACTACACTTTCATTTCTGGTGCAATGCCGCTCGGAAACGCTGGCACTGTTGGTGCAACCCTTCAGTTGCAGGGACAAGGCACTATTCAAGTAACGAGTGATTCTCCCGATGTCCTTCGCGAAGAAAGCCTTGGAACTAACATGGCGTTGACCTTCTCCTATGCTGATAGAATAACAGATTCTTTAGTTGCGGGAATTAATGGTAAAATGATTCGGATGGTGCTTGGCAGAGAAAGCGGAAGTTCTTATGCCGTTGATTTGGGAATGCAGTATCTTCTGCCTTTCGATCTGGTCCCTACAACTTTGGGTGTGGTCGTACAGAACATTGGACCCGGTATCTCTTTTATTGATGAAAACCAAGCGGACCCATTACCGAGAATGCTCAGGATTGGCACTTCCACGAGTCTCTACCATGATAGGTTTAATCATCTTCGCTTTGTAAGTGGAATTTCAGCGTATATTGATAAGCTGACAGAAGATAAGGCAGAATTGCAGGAGGATCTGGAACGGCTTAACGTAGACAGGGTTGAAAAACTAACGGAAGGGCAGTTACTATCCGATAGAGGCGTTGGTCTTCGGGCATTTGAATGGCGACATCTGCAAAAAAATCTTGGCTTAGAATACTGGCTTGGTAATCTATTGGCATTAAGGGTTGGCTACAAATCCGAACCAGGAATTAACCTCCCTGAGCTAACAGATTATATTACTTACGGTATTGGAGTAAAAATATATTTATTCAATTTAGACATAACTTATGGACCCCGTTTTGGTCCAAGCCAAGCGCGGCTTATTGAAGCAACAGGAGTCGTCGCCTTTTAAAATTATTCAAGGTCAAGTGAGAATACAAATATTTGTATGAATTACTTTGAGGTAACATCAATAAAGTGAAATCTTACCTTACTATTATTATATGTCTGGCAATTTTCTGTTTTTCGTCAGGTATGTGCCTTTCATCAAATGAATCCCAGACAGATCCATTAACATATTTCCATCTGGATTCTAACCTCGGAATCCGGGTGTTGGCTCAACAATCTACTGTTTCAGCGGCAACAACCGAAAACATTGTATCCCTGAAGTCCCCAAATGAAGCATTTCTATATTCGCTTGCTATTCCGGGCATGGGGCAGCTGTACACTGG
>JAPPMR010000861.1 GCA_028818995.1 Candidatus Poribacteria bacterium
CATGATCTCGCGTAAATCGCGCTCGCCGTCAGAGTCAAGAAAATCTTCCAATTCTCTGGTGCGAATTACTGGAATCTTCATTTGGGAACCCCATTGCGAGTATGCTTCATCAGTGGCTTTTCCTTCGCCTCCTATGGAAAGTGTTGAGGAATCGTCTCGCCCGGAAATAGTAGAGTAAAATTTGTGAACAGCGTAATCAATGCTGTCTGCTTTGTAGAAATAGAAACGTCCAGTTTTGCGAGGCTTCCTATCAGGTGCCACCATTGCCTTCTTGCCATCGTCAAAACTGACGTAATGAATACGGGCCAATCGGTCTGATGATAATGGAGATCGTAATACCCTGCATAATTATTGTCGGTACGAATCTCTCCGCGTGTCCATTCCTGATGGCGAGCTATGTGATCTTCTGCGTCAGTAACTCTCAGAGTGAACTCAGGAAAGGTCGTGTGATAGAAGTTCATGTTACTTCCATCATTATCGTCCAGAGGTGACCACGCATCAGGTTCACTCAAATACCGCTTAGCCCTTTCAAGAGGCGGCATATCTAAGCCGAAACGTTCGCGCCACATTCGTTCGATTTCATGAGGTTGTGCAGCGTCATTTACTGGAGTATTTGCCTCGGAAATGCGCGTATAAATATGGTGAGCGCGAATTTTTTCATATCTTTCGACGAGATAGTAAGGCTTATGGGGTGTATCTTCGATTACCAGAACATCGAGTAATGTTTCATCAAGTTCGATTTCTTGTATATAGAATTCTGGGAATCTGGATTGAAAAAATTTCTTGGCATTATCGCGAAATAAACTGGCTAAGTCTGCTTGGGATCTTCGCCCGGTATCCTCGTTTATTGGATGCAGAGAAAATTCCTTATTATCAACCCCAAATATCAAAAAACGATCACCAGTATGTTTAGCATTGGCCAGACACAGGACATCGTGAATAAGATCAGACTTGGATTTGTGATGCTCACGTTTGAAGTCCCAATATGTCCCTTCGGTTTTTCGATTGATAAGGGGTAAAATGATCGCAAATAAATCATCTTGTTTAGTCAATATGCTACCTCCCGTGAGTGTTTCGGTTTGATTTTCATCCCGGCGTAGGCTCCTCTGCCTCATCGGGGGGAAAGACCTCATAGAAGGCACCTGGTGTATGCGTGTTGAGATTGTCCTGAACAAGGCGGATTTTTTCCGCATCGGGATCTGAACAGGCAATCAGGGTAATGTTGGCTTCTATGCGATGGTCAATCTTGACAGGACGACCAGAGCGAGGCGCGTCTTTGAACAGATCAAGAATATGCTCATAAGGGGTCTGAACATATTTCTTGCACATCGCTATAACCGTCGGACGTGAAAGGAAGCACGCTTGGCTATCTTCTCTTATATTGAAGGATGGTATAATCTGCATCGTAAGCATTCTTCCATCGCCTACCACGCACCGATGGTCTATAAAGCATGAGCCGTAATGATTCTATACGGTAAGCTGCATCAATCACAGGTTGAAACTCAAACCCTAAATACTCCATGCGGGCGATCAGAAAAAGGCAGGTGTGTATCTCAACGCCGAGCAAATGCGTTGATTGAAGGCCTCTATCCAGGCCACATACACGGAATGTTTCGCGGCCAGGTTAAAAGGCGCTTATGGAGAATAGTGACCACGAAGGTAAGGTATTAGAATATCGTCACTTGCATCGGAGCGAGAACGCTCTATAACCGCTTATATTTATTATTTCTCGCTCCGAGAATAGAGACGTAAGATGACTGCTACAAAGGATAAAGCCAGCACAAAGGCTGGCTTGAATGAGAAGAAGTTAGGAGTAGGATGGTTTAGCCCGGAGTTACGCGAGTGCCTACTTCCGTTAACCTCTACCCAATCTGAACAGCAACAGGATTTGGCAAAATAAAAGTGATGCTCGATTGGCGGGGTGAACCAAAGAGGCGAAAAAAAATAGTAAACAAAACAGAAGATGGGACATCTTGCGGGGCTGGTTGGATGTCCACATTTTCAACGCTAAAATCTGGCCGTTGCATGTCTTACTCCTTCATCATCGCGTAGAGCACC
>JAPPMR010000458.1 GCA_028818995.1 Candidatus Poribacteria bacterium
ACTCACTCCTATCTGAAACGAATCGGTCAGTTGCGACTTCAATAGCGTTGCCAATATGTGTGCCTCTATGTGCAAGGGTTTCTGGAGTCAACGA
Source organism: Candidatus Poribacteria bacterium (assembly GCA_028818995.1). The sequence goes on from JAPPMR010000458.1 coordinate 95, forward strand.
TGCTAAAAATTCTCTTAACGTCTTTACATCGCTTGTCAATGGACATACGACAACACTTGCTTCAGCAAAGTAGAGTAAACCGAGCCGATCCCCTTTAAGCTGCTCCAATAAAGAAAATAGAAAATCTTTTGCTTGAGTTAATCGTCGGACAGAGTTGTCATCTATGGCAAGCATGCTCGTAGAAATATCCATCGCAAGCATGACATCTAATCTTTCAGCGACAGTTTCAGGTTTAGCACCCCACTGCGGATGCGCGATTGCAATAGCCATAAACAGGTAACTCAACATCAACAACATTGCTTGAATTTTGTGTCGTTTTAGATGGGTTGCCCGGACATTGCTTTGGAAAAGCAGCATCGCCTTCCGCTTCATTCGCAATCCAAAAAGAAGCAGTAGAATTAAAATAGGCAATCCGATCCATAACAAAAAGATGAACTCCGGATTGCCGAAACGAAACCAATTCATGTTCTATAAAGCCAAATTTGGACTACATTTATTTTACAAATTATGATTTAACCAATGAATACGATGTTTATACTTTTCAACTTCTGCTTTAACTCTCTCCTGATCCCAATTGTTCCTTTTGCCCAAGAATTGTGCTATTTCTGGTGCTATATCTAACCCTTGTCCCTGCGTCCATCCAATGCGCGTACGTCTCCATAACAAATCTTCTAAAGTTATTGCCATTTCGCCCCAAAAAGCATAAAGGATTTCTGCTTTCACAAATGGGAGAGATGTACTAATAGGCTCCGCGAGTGTGGCATCTTTATGAACAAATTCTTGAATAGTCTGATACCCTTTGTTTCCATATCGTTGAATAAGTCGCTCCTTATCAACTAAATGTGTGCCTTCTTTGCCAGTGTCATACTTGTTAAGTTTATCTGGTGTAGCACTTGGCAATGGACAGACAGCGGTTTTACATTCACGAGGCACACTTAAAGATTCTGCCAAATAGTCTACCGTTTCCTCAGCAATCAGACGGTGTGTCGTTAGTTTTCCACCATAAACATATAAAATGCCGCTTGGACTTTCAGTGATTATATGTTCTCTTGAAACGAAATTACGACCACCGTTTTCCTGTTTTGAATGGTTAGGAGCGATGAGGGGACGTATTCCAGCATAAGTACCGATAATTGAGCTGCGATCCAGCGACATACTTGGGAAAACCCGTTGTGCTTCGGAAAGTAAATACGCTACTTCTTTTGCGGTAGGACGAGCAGACTCCGGTCCATTCTCTGGTGTCGTTTCTGTTGTGCCAACAATAGAGGTATTGTGCTCACCGGGCAAAATAAAAATCGCTCGCTGTTTTTCATTGTACGACTTTTCCGCATGTGTTAATGTCACGATACCATGCTGATTTGGTGTGTTTCCTGCAAGGCAGCGTGGCAAGATAAGATGAATCCCTTTAGCATTTTCGGTTACCAATCGAGGGGCACCATCGTAGCTGGGGTCTTTACACCATAACTGATCGGTCCACGGGCCTGTCGTGGAGACGATTTTGCGTGCAGCGATCTCAAAGCAGTCGCCCGAAATGGTATCTTTAGCTATTACGCGATGCATCGGATTTGACGCATCCGGTTGGGCAATAAAATCAAGAAACTGGACGTAGTTAGTGACGATGCCACCATTTAAATGGGCATCCTTGAGAGTTGCTAAAGTTAATCTTGCGTCATCAACAGTACTATCCCAAAGTACAACACAACCTTTAAGTCCGTTTGTAGCGACAGCACCAACTACGGTTTGTATTTTATGTATATCCAAAAGTAATTTCGCTTTTTCTGTTGTATCTGATTTTGATAGGTGATTGTAATATTGTGCAGCAAGTCGAATCCCAGTAAGTGGATATGGGTCCCCCTTGTAACGAAGAATTGCTATCGGTATAGGTTTAACAAGATTAGGGGCTATATGAAGCAGGATTTCCCGTTCCTTGCGTGCTTGTTTCACAAGAGCAATGTCACGT
>JAPPMR010000869.1:0-4636 GCA_028818995.1 Candidatus Poribacteria bacterium
ATGCAAATGCGGGGTAAAATGAAGGGTAGAATGAACCGTTACCAACGCGGACGACGTCCCCATTGGAAAAAAGCCATCATTACCGTGGAAGAAGGTACTCGTATCCCAGTTTTTGAAAGTATCTAAACTCTATTTCGTTCATGTATGGTGCCGCGTGTCAATCGTTGGGTCTCATGAAAGAATGTTTTAACGAGAGGAATTGAGAGTGGCTAAAACATATAAAGCTGTCACGCCGAGTCGGCGTTTCATGACTGGATATACCTTTGAGGAGATTACACGCCAGAAACCAGAGAAATCCCTCGTCAAAGGTACCAAGCAAAATGCTGGACGTAACAGCAAAGGGCGTATAACGGTACGAAGACGGGGTGGCGGACACAAACGGCGATATCGCGTCATCGATTTCAAACGCGATAAGTTTGGTATTCCCGCGAAGGTAGCCTCAATTGAGTATGACCCGAACCGTTCTGCTCATATCGCTTTACTCCACTATGCAGACGGAGAAAAGCGGTATATCTTGGCTCCTGTCGGTCTTCGGGTTGGCGATAGTGTTACATCCGGACCAGACGCAGAAATCAGTGTCGGAAATGCCTTACCCCTTGAAAATATTCCATTGGGTTCTTCAATACATAATATTGAAATGCAACCCGGTAAAGGTGGACAACTTGTTCGTAGCGCAGGCGGAGCAGCACAGTTAGTTGATCGTGAAGGTAAATATGCACGTATCCGTTTACCTTCAGGTGAAGTGAGGCTTGTTCCGGTAAATGCAATGGCAACTATTGGACAAGTTGGAAATGTTACGACTATCGTTATCGGTAAAGCAGGTCGTTCAAGATGGTTAGGAAAACGTCCAAAGGTTCGAGGTGTAGCGATGAATCCGGTTGATCATCCGCATGGCGGTGGTGAAGGTAAAAGTTCCGGTGGAAGGCACCCTGTTACACCTTGGGGCGTACCAACAAAAGGGTATAAAACTCGAAACCCGAAAAAGAAATCGGGTCGATATATTATGGGAAGGCGTAAATAGTGGTTTTTACAACTTATCTTCTAAGGCACATTCACACTTAAAAGGAGAAATCCGATGCCACGTTCTGTTAAAAAAGGCCCTTACGTTGACGCAAAACTCGCAAAGCATATAGCGGAGATGGAACAATCTGGTAGTAAACGTGTGGTTCGCACGTGGGCACGAAGTTCTACTATTACACCGGAATTTGTTGGACATACCGTCGCGATTCATAACGGGAAAAAGTTTTTTCCGGTTTATATCACAGAAAATATGGTTGGTCATAAACTCGGAGAATTCGCTCCGACCCGGACTTTCCGTTCTCACGCGGGCGGTGCGGCGAGAAGATAATTTTATATTGTGTTCATATTATAAGTTGAACGTTTCTGTATTACGGTGAATTATAAAATAGGTTAACACATTCGCCCAGTAGACAAGGTTTCCTAACCGCGTCGGTGCAGGATATTCAAATAATTCTAAAATCTATTATAGATACGCTTAGAGGTAATACCATTTCTAATTGTTTGTCTTTCATAAACAAAAAACGCGTTTGTAGTCGCGCAATTCATTGCGCCTCTTACATTCTGCACTTGAGGGAAAACCTGCAAATTTCATAATGAAATCTAATTTTTTAGAAATGGTATAATATAAGCAAGACATTGTGCACAAACCTGTGTCTAAGTTTTGTTAGGAGAAAAAAATGGAAGGAAGGGCAAAGATTCGGAACGTTTCGGTAGCTCCGCGAAAAGCGCGGCTTGTTGCCGACTTAGTTAGGAATCAATATGTTGACGATGCGCTGAATCAACTGCTCTTTACACATAAAGCGGCAGCACCTGTAATTTATAAACTGATTCAATCCGCTGCAGCAAATGCCCAATACCAAGAGCCTGCAGTGGCAATCGAAAATTTGTACGTTAAAGAGATTCGTGTTGATGAAGGAATTACACGAAAATGGATACGCCCCCGCGCACGAGGTATGGCAAACCGAATTTTCAAACGCCAGAGCCATATCACTGTTGTCGTGGATGAGGAGAGTGAAAATGATGGTGAGTAATCAATGCCACCACATGTCCTCCGAAATCATATATAGGGTAGTGTCCACCAGGAGGTTTATGTGGGACAAAAAACTCACCCGCGTGGGTTACGCTTAGGGATAATTGAGACGTGGGATTCAAAATGGTATAGTGAGCGCGATTATGCGAAATGGTTGCATGAAGATTTTCAGATTCAGCAATACATTAAAGACCAGTTGTCGCGTGCTGGGATCTCTCGAATTGAAGTTGAACGCGTTGCTGAAAAATGCACCATCAATATACACACTGCCAGACCCGGTATTGTGATTGGACGCCGAGGCGTAGATGCAGAGAAATTAAAGACGGAACTCGAAAAACTCATCGGTCGACCAGTCAAAATTGACGTTGAAGAAATAAAGGCCCCTGACCTTGATGCGCAACTTCTCGCTGAAGCCGTAGCAACCCAAATTGAACGCAGAATCAGTTTTAAGCAGGCAATGAGACGCAAAATTGCTGATTCAATGCAAGCTGGCGCGCAAGGTGTTAAAATTATGGTCAGCGGCAGGCTCGACGGAAAAGAGATCGCTCGTTCCGAATCCAGCCTTGAAGGACGAGTGCCGTTACATACCCTTAGAGCTAATGTCGATTACGGATTTACTGAAGCAAATACAACTTACGGGAAAATTGGTGTCAAATCGTGGATATTCAAAGGTGAAATCCTTGGTGTACCAGAGGCATTAAGTGGCGAATCAGTGAGCCGCCGACAGCAGGGCGCGAGACGCAGCAGCGGAAGGGACTCACGTGGGAACACTCGACAAACTGGTAATCGTGGCGGGGGACGCAGGCAACGAGACCAAGGACGGAACAGACGCAGACAACAAAGAAATGATAGCAAGCAAGGTAATAACTAACCGACCAATAAGTATGCTCGTGAATTTCATAAACTGATTTAAGGAGTAATTCAAATGTTAATGCCGAAACGCGTGATGCACCGGAAAGTTCATCGCGGAAAACGCCGAGGAAAACCACGCAGCGGTTCACAGATTAGCTTCGGCGAATACGGGCTGCAAGCAATGGAAGCCGGCTGGATAACAAGCAACCAAATTGAATCCGGTAGGGTTGCTATTACACGACACGTACGTCGCGGTGGGAAAATATGGATTAAGATCTTTCCGCATAAACCTGTAAGCAAAAAACCTGCTGAGACGCGAATGGGGGGCGGAAAAGGAGCTCCAGAATTTTGGGTCGCTGTTGTTAAGCCTGGGCGAATCCTATATGAATTAAGTGGGGTGTCCCGTGAAGTTGCTAAAGGAGCAATGGAACGTGCTGCTCACAAATTTCCTATTAAGACGAAATTTGTTGCACGGGATGAGGTGTAATGTATGAAGGCTCATGAGTTAAAAATCATGTCAACAGAAGAATTGGAAAACGAATTAGAATCTCTTAAAGAGAATCTTTTTAACCAAAGAGCGCGGAGTATCTTAGGACAGTTGGAAGACACAAGTCTTCCCGCAAAAATTCGGAAGGACATTGCACGTGTGAAAACTGTTCTACGTACTCGTGAATTAGAAACCGAAGAATAGAAGATCGAAAAAGGATAAATTAAACGTGGAAAAACGAAGACACCGAAAAATTCGAACCGGCACGGTCGTTAGTGATCGCATGGAAAAAACTATCAGCGTGGCGATAGTTCGGAGTTATCAACATCCGCTTTACAAAAAAGTCGTACGTGCGACAAAAAAGATTTTAGCGCATGACGAACAGAATAATTGTAAAGTCGGTGATGTTGTGCAGGTGATTGAAAGCCGCCCAATTAGTAAGCGTAAACGATGGCGGGTACAATCTGTAATATCAGCAGCACAGACTGCTGATTAATTTGGAAGGAAGGTACGGCAATGGTTCAAAATTATACTCGATTAACCTGTGCCGATAATACGGGTGCCAGAAATCTAATGTGCATTAGTGTGCTTGGGGGAACCCGGAGGCGTTATGCACGAGTAGGCGATGTAATTGTGGCAAGTATTAAAGAGGCAGCCCCAAATACACAGGTCAGAGCAGGTGAAGTGGTTCGTGCTGTTGTTGTCCGGACTGCCAAAGAATATCGTCGTTCAGACGGTTCTTATATTAAGTTTGATCAAAATGCAGCAGTTCTTCTTACTGCCGAAAATGAGCCACGTGGGACACGAATCTTTGGACCGGTTGCTCGCGAATTACGCGAAAAATCGTTCACGCGAATCGTTTCCCTTGCTCCTGAAGTCATTTAGGAGGAATTATGTCTAAGAAGAAGCTGCATATCAAAAAAGATGATTTAGTGACGATCTTGAGTGGTCAAGACCGAGGCAAGCAGGGGGTTGTGTTGCAAGTATTTCCAAAGAAAAATAGAGCTGTTGTTGAAGGCATTCATTTTGTCAAGCGACATTTACGTCCAAATCAAACGGGGCAAGGTGGTGTCGTCGAACGTGAAGGCACTATCCACATCTCTAACTTGAAAAAGGTTGATGGGTAGATTCATTTTGCGAATTGAAATATCAATTAATGACTTTTTTGAGGTCTTTGTTTAATATCAATCACATAACCATTATGCTATAGCATATAAGGCTGAAGAGCCAATTTAAAACATTTTATA
>JAPPMR010000869.1:4646-5843 GCA_028818995.1 Candidatus Poribacteria bacterium
AGTTGTTCCAGCATTACAAAAGGAATTTAATTACAACAATGTAATGCAAATTCCGAAATTGGAGAAAATTGCACTAAATATCGGAGTCGGCGAAGCAAAAGAAAATCCAAAGGCGTTGGAAGACGCAGTTGAAGAGCTGACGCTTATTGCCGGTCAGCGTGCAATTATCACCCGTGCAAGGAAATCCATATCTGCCTTTAAAATTAGAGGCCCGTCAAAGATGTCCGGGGCCCAAGGTGATGCAATCGGATGTAAAGTCACACTTAGGCAGAATCGGATGTATGAATTCCTGAACCGCTTGGTTAATGTTGTTTTACCTCAAATACGGGATTTTCGAGGTGTTTCCCCCGACGCTTTTGATGGTCGTGGAAATTATTCATTGGGCTTAACAGAGCAACTCATCTTCCCGGAAATTGACTATGACAACGTGGAAGGTATCCGCGGTATGAATGTGACGGTTGTGACAACCGCCTCAACTGATGAAGAAGCACGAGCGTTATTACGTGAATTGGGCATGCCTTTTCGCGAGTAACACCAGTAAGTTACGATCAAAGGAGAACTGAAGTTGGCGAGTAAATCATGGATTGCCAGAAATCAAAAAAAACCACGTTTTCGAACCCGGAAATATAATCGTTGTAAAAGTTGTGGACGAGCACGAGGGTATCTGCGTAAATTTGAATTATGTCGTATCTGCTTTCGCCTATATGCACGAGCGGGGAAAATCCCTGGCGTAAGAAAGGCAAGCTGGTAAAAAGGAGATTTTTGATGTCAATGACTGACCCGGTCGCAGATATGTTGACGCGGATACGTAATGCTAATATGGCAGGGCATGAGCGCGTTGAGGTGTCAGCGTCCAAGGTTAAATTGGAGATTGCCCGTATTTTGTCTGATGAAGGTTTCGTCCGAAACTACCGTCTAATTGAGGATGGGAAACAAGGGATTATACGAATCTATCTAAAATACGGTGCACATAATAAAGAAAAAGCGATTACCAATCTGAAACGAATCAGCAAACCCGGAAGACGCGTTTACGCAAAATCAGATAAGTTGCCGCGAGTCTTTGGTGACTTAGGGGTTGCTATTCTATCTACATCGCAAGGGGTCAAAACCTCAATTGAGTGCCGACGCGCTAAAATCGGGGGCGAAGTCCTCTGTTATGTTTGGTAATTTTTAGGTTTTGGACATAGGAGATGAATG
>JAPPMR010000869.1:5853-11517 GCA_028818995.1 Candidatus Poribacteria bacterium
TACAGGCTTAATAGCATACCTGCAAGTTCAAAATGTAAATTGGAGAAATAGAATGTCACGCATTGGACAAATTCCAATTCCGATTCCGAGTGCGGTCAAAGTTGCTTTCAACGACAGTGAGGTCCAAGTAGAGGGTCCCAAAGGCACACTGAATTGGATTATTCCACAAGGAATTGATGCGAATATAGAAGAAAACGTTATCACGGTCACACGCGCGAACGATGAGAAACAACACAAAGCACTACACGGTTTAGCACGCAGCCTCATCGCAAACATGGTGACAGGGGTTTCGGAAGGCTTTGAGAAGAAATTGCGCGTTGTTGGTACAGGATACCGTGCAGAGGTTAATCGTCAGAATGTTTTAACCCTTGATGTAGGATATTCACACTCTGTAATCTTCACCCCTCCCGAAGGAATCACATTGACTGTTGAACCTCCGGAGAATATTGATGGACAGGCACATATTCCTATTGTTGTGAGTGGAATTGATAAGCAAGTCGTTGGACAAGTCGCTGCCTCTATTCGTCAAATTAAGAAACCCGAAACTTATAAGCCCAGTAAAGGTATCCGATATGATGGCGAGCGTGTCCGAGATAAAGAAGGAAAGGTTGCTGGATAATTATTAGTAAAACACCTGGTAGGCGCGTTTTGTAAACGCGCCGAGACAGAAAGTGTGCGTAATCAAGTATAATTAGAGTTTTGCTGCGGGAGGAAATCCGTTGGAAAAGATGAAGAGCAAACAGATGAGCCATCTTCAAAGAAAGAAAAGAGTTCGCCGTAAGATTAACGGCACGAGTCAGCGCCCTCGGCTCTCTGTAAATAGAAGTTTAAAACATATTTACGCCCAAATAATTGATGATGAGAATGGTAAAACGCTTGCTCATGCCTCCAGTTTATCTCCTGAAGTAAAGGGAAACGCCGATGAGGGAGGAAAAATAAAAGTTGCTCAAAGCGTTGGTCAACTCATCGCACAAAAGGCAAAAGAACATCAAATAGAGGGAGTCGTTTTTGACCGAAGCGGTTATTTATATCATGGTCGAGTCAAAGCGCTCGCTGAAGCTGCAAGGGAAGAAGGGCTTAAGTTTTAACTGCCCGATTTCGCCCTGAAAGGAGACTTTTTTGCTATTAGAAAAAATCAATCCTGATGATTTTGAATTTGAAGAGCGCCCTATTGACATAAACCGAGTCATGCGCGTTGGTAAAGGGAGAAGAACGCCAAGTTTTAATACCCTCTCTGTTGTCGGCAATCGAGACGGCATCGTCGGAATCGGTTTTGGAAGCGCAAGCGAAATTGCTGGCGCGCTTCGCAAAAGTTTTGCCGATGCTCGCAAAAATTTGATTCGTGTCCCCTTGTCTGATGGAACTCTCCCCCATGAAATCATCTGTGAATTCAAATCCGCTAAAGTTTTGCTTAAACCAGCAAGTCCCGGTACCGGTATCATTGCTGGGCATGCTACGCGCGCAATTTTGGAATATGCAGGTGTCCGAGATGCCCTTACAAAATGCTTGTCTTCAAGAAATGTCAAAAATATCGCTGAGGCTACGATGATCGGCTTGAGAAGTCTCAAGGATGTCAATGAAGTCGCACGAATTCGAGGCAAAACGGTCGAAGAACTTTTACATAAACGTCCTAAAAATTCTAACAGCTGAACCTACTCAGTCATATCTAAGGAACGAAAGATTCAATGAAACTTAACGAACTCAAACCTGCACCTGGGTCAAATCGCAACCGAAAACGCGTTGGTCGTGGTCGTGGATCGGGTTATGGCGGCACTTGTGGTCGTGGGCATAAAGGGCAAAAATCGCGTTCTGGCAGTTCAATTCCCGCTTGGTTTGAAGGCGGACAGATGCCGTTAGTGAGACGCGTCCCAAAGCGCGGTCCCCGAAGAATCGCACACAAACGTTTAGAGTACGATGTCGTTAATATTAAAACTCTGAACCTATTTGAGGATGAGGTGGAAGTCAATCCTGAACGTCTGCGCGAAATCGGCATCATCAAACGAAAAAACGCCCTCATTAAGATACTCGGCGACGGTGAACTTGACAAACGGCTGAACGTGCGCGCACATCGCTTTTCAAAATCAGCCATTGAAAAGATTGAAGCAAAAGGCGGCACAGCCGAGGTGATTTAAGTGATTAAGCCAATTCAAAACGCTTTTAAAATCCCTGAATTACGCAAACGTATTATTTTTACTGTGCTTCTCCTTGTTGTTTACCGACTTGGTGCACACATTACGCTACCCGGTATTAATGATGGTGCACTTGAAGCTTTTTTCAAGCAACTTATGGAAACGAATGAGGGTACGGGAAATGTTCTGGCGTTGATCAATATATTTTCTGGTGGCGCATTCAGCCAGATGACGATTTTCGCTCTCGGTATTCAGCCTTATATCAGTGCGTCAATTATTATGCAGCTGCTTGCTGTCATTGTTCCGTCCCTTGAAAAACTCTCTAAAGAACCGGATGGACGTAAGAAAATTACCCAATACACCCGCTACGGTACCGTTCTTCTCAGTATTGTTCAAGGCGTAATGATTACAATTCTGTTGAGAAACCCGGGACAACTTGTTGGCCAAGAAGCTGGGACCATAGTTGACAATCCGACCATCTGGTGGCACGCCTTGGCGGTCTTAACGTTGACAGCAGGTACCGCTTTTGTAATGTGGCTCGGTGAGCAAATTACCGAACGTGGTATTGGGCAAGGAATCTCAATAATTATTACTGTCGGTATTATGGCAGGATTTCCAAATGGTGTTGCGACTGTGTTCAGGAGTCTGGTACAGGATACGCGTTTTGGACTTGCTCAACTTGCTATGTTACTTGCTCTTATTGTCATCGCTGTGTCAGGCACAATCTTTATCCATCTTTCTGTGCGTAAGATCCCAGTTCAATATGGACGGCAAATACGAGGCGGAAAAGTGTTCGGCGGACGCGCAATGCACCTACCGCTACGTGTCAACACCGCAGGTATGATTCCGATTATCTTCGCTATCACGTTGATGACGTTCCCAGGAGTACTTATTGGCATGTTGCCACAGGACTGGGAGTTTGTCAGGACTTTGGCTAATTTGATGGATCCGGGAAATCCGACCTTTTTCTACCTCTCTCTTTATGCGTTGTTAATCATTGGATTCACCTATTTCTACACAGCAGTCCAAGTTAACCCCGTTCAAATGGCAGAGGACTTACAGAAATACGGAGGTTTTATCCCCGGACTTCGTCCTGGAAAACAGACAGCAGATTATATCAACACCACATTAACCCGTATCACGCTCCCCGGGGCTCTGTTCCTCGCTGCCATTGCCGTAATCCCCATTTCTATCACCAGTTGGCTCGGCGTTGGTGGCATGGTTGAGGGGGCATCCGTTTTGATTGTTGTAGGTGTTGTATTGGATACCGTTTCCCAAATTGAATCTTACTTAACGATGCGTCATTATGATGGATTCCTAAAAGATAGACGTTTGAAAGGACGCTCAAGAAGATAACAACACTATACCACAGGCATGTATGCTGTATGAAAGGAACTTGTTGTAAAGTGCCCTACAGCAAATGAATTGAAGGGAAAACTATGAAAGTCCGACCATCTGTCAAAAAAATGTGTAATCGTTGCAAAGTTATTAAAAGAAAGGGGGTTGTCCGCGTTATCTGTCCTTCAAATCCGAAGCACAAACAACGGCAAGGATAATCTCATCCAAATATAAGGAGAAACCCATGGCACGCATAGCAGGAGTAGATCTTCCTCGTACTAAACGGATTGATATTGCGTTGACAGCTATTTACGGTATTGGTCGTCATACTGCATCGCAGATCGTCACCGACCTTAACATTGATCCCGCCAAGAAGGTTGATGCTTTAGCTGAAAACGAAGTCAGTCAACTCCGAGATAAAATCACTGAAGAATATAAAGTTGAAGGTGACTTACGCCGCGAGGTTGACCAAAACATTAAGCGTCTTATGGATATTAACAGTTATCGTGGACTCCGTCATCGACGGCAGTTACCTGTGCGAGGACAACGCACAAATACGAATGCCCGCACACGAAAGGGTAAAGCCCGAACGATTTCTGTTGGTAGAAAACTCAAAGAGACAGCACGCAAAGCCGGTTAATTTATACAGTGTTCCGCAACGGTATTATTTCTTTGCAGAAAAACAACTGCTGCGGATTTGCTGTGGTTTTGGGTAAACATTGTTTCGTGATTGCCTATGTTATGTCTAAGGTGTTTTCACGGTTAATCGCTCAAAATTCAATACAAAATATAATTGTAAAGGAGAAACAGTTTGCGTTCACGAAGACGGGAACGAAAAAATGTGCCGGAGGGCATTGCCCACATCCAGGCTACGTTCAATAATACAATTGTGACTATCACTGATCCCAACGGCAACACGGTTGCTTGGGCGAGCGCAGGAATGACGTTCCCCGGTTCGCGCAAGTCAACACCTTTCGCCGCACAGCAGACAGCCGAAGCATGTGCCAGAAAAGCCATGGAACACGGTGTGAAACGCGTTGAAGTGAGAGTCAAAGGTCCCGGATCAGGACGAGAGTCGTCTATTCGCGCTCTTGCCGCCGCGGGCTTAGAAATTACTTTGATGAAGGACATGACACCTATCCCACACAATGGGTGTCGTCCACCGAAAAGACGACGGGTGTAAACCAAGGAGACACATGAGTAGATATTTAGATTCTGTCTGTAAGTTATGTCGTCGAGAGGATGAAAAACTTTTCCTAAAGGGACGCAGATGCCTCGGGCCGAAGTGCTCCTTTGAACGGCGAAGTTATCCACCTGGCGACCATGGGCAAAAACCACCTACACGGGCTCGTGGAGACTTTCGACGGCAACTACGTACAAAACAAAAAGCAAAGCGAATCTACGGTATTTTTGAGAAGCAGTTTCGCAACTATTACTTCAAAGCGGCACGCCAAACCGGTATCACTGGCGAGAATTTAATCGCTCTCCTTGAACGCCGCTTAGACAATGTTGTTTATCGCTTGGGATTTGCGACATCACGCAAACAAGCCCGACAACTGGTGAAACACAACCACTTCACTGTCAATGGGAAGCGCGTCAATATACCTTCTTATCTGGTTGAAGTTGGAGATGTTATCACCCCTCGCGAAAAGAGCCGCGAAAACATCACGATTCAAGAGGCGTTAGAATTTTCAAAACAACGGGGCGCACCAGAATGGCTCGAAATTGATTCTGATAAACCTGAAGGACGAGTACAAGGTGCCCCAATTGTGGAGCATATTGCATCTGAGTTGAACACACAACTAATTATTGAATTGTACTCTAAGTAACACCTAACCACTTGCCTCTTGAGTGTGAATCCAAATTTGATCCGTTACCAATCAGATATTATAAAATACTTCTGATTGATTAAATTGGATAAATCAGTAAGTATGCGGTTCGCTATAGTTTAGGCTATATAAAATACTTGAATCCACCTTACTTTTGCAGAACTCCAAGAGATAATTCAAGTTGTTTTCACAACTCCGCTGTCAGGGTTTCTATGCTATTTTATATGACTCGGAGAAATGATTACGCATTTCGGACATGTCGGCGATAAAAGGTAGTTATAACGAGACATACCACAAAAAACCACTGTTCCGCAAAACCACTTCATTCCCACGCACAATACTCGTGGTGAAAATTGTTTCTGGAGCAA
>JAPPMR010000869.1:11527-22922 GCA_028818995.1 Candidatus Poribacteria bacterium
TTTTATAGAACAACTTAAGCCAATAGGAGAAAATCGATGGATAGATTGCGTTTAACAATGCCCGAACGTCTGGTAGCGGATACCGAAACCTTACAACCTAATTATGCGAAGTATACCGCAGAACCGCTTGAGCGAGGATTCGGTACTACGCTGGGCAACTCGCTTCGTAGAGTACTTCTCTCCTCGATTAAAGGAGCCGCCATAACTTCCATTCAAATTGATCAGGTCAAGCATGAATATTCAACTATTCCAGGGATTCTTGAAGATGTAGTACAAATAATTCTTAACCTTAAGGCAATTCGGTTTCGACTTTTACAGGACGACCCTATGGTACTGGAACTTACCGCGAGTGGTTCAGGAGAACTGACAGCAGCGGATATTCGTCCTAATTCACTCGTTGAAATTATTAACCCTGACCAACACATCGCAACACTTGATGCGTGTCAGGGTGTTGATATGGAAATTCAGGTCCAAACAGGACGCGGTTACTCACTCGCAGAAGAACATAGGGATTCAAAACAACCCATTGGATGGATCCCGGTTGATGCCAAATTCTCGCCTGTTGAAAAAGTTAACTTCTCGGTAAGTGAGACACGAGTTGAGGATGTGACCAATTTTGATCAACTCGATCTGGAAATATGGACCGATGGAAGTATCACACCGAAGCAAGCAATTACGCAAGCAGCGGACATTTTGCGCAGCCAACTTGATATCTTTACTGAATTCGATGAATCCTATGTTGAACCTGAACCCGAAATTGACGAAGCCAAAATCTTAAGAAACAGGTACCTTTCTAAACCTGTTGCTGACTTGGAACTTTCAGTACGGGCTGGCAACTGCCTTGAAACCGCAAATATCAAAACTATCCGTGAACTTGTCGTCAAAAGTGAAAAAGAGATGTTGGAATACAAAAATTTCGGTAGAACTTCTCTGAATGAAATAAAAGACCAACTTGCCAACATGGGTTTGTCTCTTGGAATGGATGATTTAGATGACGACGAATATATTGAGACGGATGGGGAGGAATCAGAATAATGCGTCATAGAAAACGTGGCAGAAAATTAGGGCGTACCACAAGCCACCGAAATGCGCTTTTCCGCAACCAAGCCACTGCGTTGTTTGAACATGAACAAATTCGGACAACCTTGCACAAATGCAAGGAACTCCGACGCGTCGCGGAAAAACTCATTACGCTCGCAAAAAAGGATACTTTACACGCACGCCGACGTGCTGCACGACTCTTATATGGGGCTAACCTGCATTATACCCCACGCCGAGGTGAATCGGGGGCCATACAAAAGCAGGCTATACTTCAGAAACTTTTTGAAGATATTGCACCCCGTTATCAGGATCGCAATGGCGGTTACACCCGAATCATACGGGGCGAATTAAGACGGGGCGATGGTGCACAAATGGCTTACATTCAGCTTGTTTGATAAGCGCTATTTGAATGTTATAATCATTTATATGCTGTGGTAGGTGCGGTTTCCTAACCGCACCTGACATGCATTTTCAGGTTTTATTATAAAAAATTAAAGACGGAGTTTCGACTCCGTCTTTTTTATTTAAGCAAGCACAAACTAAAATCGATATGCACCCGAAACGAAAACTCGATGTGTATTACGCTTCGTGGTCAAATCATTTCTGTGCTGCTGCCAATTACCCCACATATACGCGAGATCAAATTTTAGGGCATCCTCAAAAATCTTGCCTATACCGAATGTTAGGAAATCCCGTTGATTTTCAATCTCGGTATCCGTAAACGGAATCGTATCGCGGAAATAGCCGACACGTAGATGTGTATCAATGGTAGGTATACGGAATTCGGCACCTAACCTCGCCTGTAGAGTCGTCGTATAGAATTCCTCAAAGTGATTCTTTGAAATGTCTTCTGCCGGTATTGGGTCGTAACGTGTTTGCCGCCAATCCGTCAGGTGAACATCACCCGCCAAAATCAACTGTTTATCCAACAGTTTAACAGCAATTCCTGTTCCAATTTCAAAAGGTCTCTCAATATCAAACGACTGAGCACCATTTGTAGGATCAGACGCTTCTTCGCCATCATCATAGATCGCGACAGTATATTCACGCCAAAGTTCTTCAACTGCTAACTCTGTCGGGGCAACCAATGTCACACCGAGACTGATTAAATCTGTAATGTTGGCTAAAATTCCAACTCTACCGCCTACACCTGAGTATTCTCTATCAATTTCGTCGTCAAATCTAAAACGAGATAAATCGCTATCAACGTTTAATGCGTCGGTCGCAGTCACATCTAATTGATTACTGCTATGTCCATTCCAGAAGTCTACGGAACCCCCAATTAGGAAATTCTTAGTAACATAGACACTTCCACCAAAACTCCAAATTCCAATACCTCCAGAGTTTATATTTGTCTCATCAACAACAAGACCACTATAAAGGTTGCCTGAACTTGGGTCAACTCCTTGTACCGCTGTCTGGAAATCAAAGTTTTGGGGACGGTTATAACCAAAAGCTACCGCAAGTCCCCCTTGTTGCGTATAGAGCGGATAAACAAACCCAATTGAATTTGGACGCATCCGTGAACGACTTGTCCCAGTGACCTCATCGCTTGAGAAAAAACTATCAGCGTTTGCTGTGTTATGCGAAAAACTTGTAAAGAATTCAAACTTCTGAATTTGTGCCAGTCCCGCAGGATTCCAATATAATGAGGTAAAATCATCAGCGAGTCCCAAAGAAGCACCGCCCATACCCATTGACCGTGCGCCTACACCAAATGTGTTACCGATTGCCAATTCCTCCATTTGTGCTGGACACACCACTGTAAACAAACATGTAACAAATAGACAGATAAAAACACCCAAAATTGCTCGTCTCATTTTGTTTTCTCCTTTATTTTCTCCGTATTCACTTGTTTTTTCAATCAACCGTTTATTATGCTAATTCTCATTCCTATTCCTCGGTGTCCGTTGCGGACGTTCAGATCGCGGATTTGGAGAAGATACACTACGTGATGCCCGAGACCGACGGTTTTCAGATCGGTATCCCCTCTTGTAGGTTCCACGGGAAGTAGGATAATATGTACTGCCGTAATACCTCCCATAATAACCTCTGTATGGATAATAACCTCTATAATGCCGGTAATAGGGTGCGTGATACCCATAATACCCATATCCGTAATACCATGGGTGTGGGGAATAATACATTGGTGGATGATATGCATACGATGGATACGGTGTGTAAGGCACCCAATAAGAATCCCTCGCGTAAGGATAGGAAAAGCTATAACCGGGCTTGCGACGACCGTAGTAACCTTCAGTTTCTAAATCAGAATCGGAAGTTTGTGTTATCTCTTTCTTACCTTTTTCTACCCGTTTTTCTTGTTTCTCCTTGAGATTTGCTGGTTCATAATAACCGAACTTTGTATAACATCCAACAAGCGTTACCGTTGTAAAGAGAAACAGTAATATAAAGGCTGCTTTCGAATTCATTTCTCCATCTCCTTTAGATATAACCTTCACTTTTGATTATTATAACATATCCATTTCAGTCTGTCCATATAATTTCCTTGTAGAACAGAGCCATTCAATTGTCATGAAGTACTCTTGTAGGAGGGCTTTGTAAGCCCGATTTATTACCCAAGATAGGCGTGTTTTGTAAACGCGCCGTTTTTCGTGTCTTAGGTCTGGTCTCGACGCGTTATAGACATTAGCATTTGTGATAAATACGCCAGAAAACCCGAAAAGTAGATAGCTCTGCCTTTATGTAAAAACTTTCACTTGCCCCTATCTCGTGAGCATGCTAAACTGACTTCATGAAAGTCTTTATCCAAATTGGGCACGGCATCATCGGTGCTGCTATAATATCCCTTCTCTGTATCTGGCAAGCAGGCAGTTTTGGTGAAGCACGGCACACAATTAGCATCATCGGTGCTATTGCTATCTTAATTGCAAGTCTCTATCTCCTGCGCAGTCGATGGATTCGGTGGGGTAATCGGCAAGTATGGCTAAAATACCATCAACGCCTTGCGTCCCTCGGTTTGTGTCTTGTGTTGTTCCACTCTGCGTTTCAACCGCTTGCTTGGCATTCATGGTTGACCTTTCTACTTGCCTTGTCAAATTTTGGCACAGGAATTGCTGTTAGCCTAACTGCTCGGAAAGTGCGTCAGACGCTGCTGAAATGTCACCTCATTCTCGCGCCAATCCTGTTGATTAGCATCGTGTTTCATGGGCAAGCTAAACTGGACCATGATGATTTCTTCCCTCTTACCGATGTTCACGATGTCGCTTGTGCGAAATGTCACACATCCGAACCTTTCCTCTTCCATCTTGATGCAACAACACTACAACAAGAATTGGATACGTCCAAGACTATTCCAGATGATATACATTGGTGGTTCTTACAGCACGATGTAAAGGTGCCGCAAACTGCAGAAGTTTCTATCAAGGAAATGGGCAACGTTTGGAGAATTGATGACAAAGAAAATCGCCGCATCTATAATGTCAAGAAAAAGGCAGACCAACTCGCGCTCTACGCCGATTCTCCGTATCGCAGCTACACATGCATCACCTGTCACGAACATAACACACCGGAAATCGTAACAGCACATGAACTGCACGGTGTTGCTGATTTTCACAGATGTCTCGTGTGCCACCAAACCGAAATAGATGACACACGTTTCGGCAAACAACGCTTCGATTGGGACTACGATTCCAATTGGTAAGCCCTAATGTTTTATTGTAGGAGAACTTTGCAAGTCTGATCACCAACATCCAAGAAAAAAGGCTTGAATCCAGCAAAAAACTGAACTCAAGCCAACCAAACTGCTAATTATACTTATAGACGTGATTTAATACTGCCCCAAGTGGTAGTAAGTTTGTCTTCTGGTTCAACAGCCAGAAATTCACCATCCATAACCTGCTTAATCTCATCTGCCGACAAAGCACGACCAAACAAATAATACTCGTCCAGCAGTCCAGCAAACCAGCGTCCATTCTTATGATGACCAATCCCCGCCGTTACACCCCAGTCATCCGAAAGTTCTCCGTTCCCTTTGGCAGCGTGAGTTTCTTCGCCATCAATATAAGTTTTGGCATCGCCACTATCGCTATCATAAGTTCCGGCAAAATGAACCCATTTATCTGCTTCAATTACCGGTCCGGGGTTAATATTGAAAACAGTCGCGTCTGCGTTATTTCGATGAAAAAATCTAAAACCCCCAGGACGTATTTCCATGTGGTAAAGTCCATTCCCGTGACCTGTGCCAATCGCATCAAGCAAGGTTTGCGGATCAGCGGAACCGGTATGGTTAACCCAGACAGCAAGTGTAAACCCTTCAACTGGACCGTTCTCAAATTCCGGACCATTCATATCAACCCAGACGTTAGCTTCTAAAGCAATAGCTTTACCGATAACACCTTTCTCCCATTTTGCATTTCCAACGACTTTTCCATCGTTACCATTAATTGAACCATCTTTAACGGTATCACCTTCTTTGTCAAAACTATAGTAAACAGATAACGTCGGATCTTTAAGATCTGCTTGAACTGAAAATATACACGCCCCCATAATTATCAAAATTACAAAATAGACGTGACACCATTTTATCAATTTATAATACATTATAACCTCCTAAATATTAAAAATAGAAAACGGCTTGAATCCAGTAAACGCTGAATTCAAGCCAAAACAGAAGATGTTATTACTCCTAACGATGCGATTTAATACTACCCCAAGTGGTAGCGAGTTTGTCTGCCGGTTCAACAGCTAACAGTGCGCCATTCATCACATCCATGATTTCATCTGATGGCAAAGCACGGTTAAATATATAATATTCATCCAGAAGACCTTCAAACCAGCGTCCATTCTTATGGTGACCAATCCCCGCAGTTACACCCCAATTGTTTGAACATTTACCAGAACCAGTGCCTGAGTGGGTTTCTTCACCATTGATATAGGTTTTTATTTCACCGCTTCCGCTGTCATAAGTTCCAGCGAAATGCACCCATTTATTCGCTTCAATCACGGGCCCAGGATTGATATTGAAAACAGTTGTGTTTGTTCCGTCTCGGTGGAAAAACCTAAAGCCTGCAGGACGAATTTCCATGTGGAAAAGACCGTTTCCGTGATCTGTGCCGATCGCATCAAGCAGTGTTTGCGGATTATTAGAACCGGTATGGTTAACCCATGCCGCAATTGTGAACCCATCAACCGGTCCATTCTTAAATTCCGGTCCATTCATGTCTACCCACGTGTCGGTTTCCAAGGCTATAGCATCATCAAAAACGCCATCTTCTCGCATGACATTTCCGACAATCTTACCGTCGTTACCGTTGGTTGAACCGTCCTTTACAGTCTCACCTTCTCCGTCAAAACTATAGTAGACAGAGAGCGTTGGATCGCTTAGATCGGCTTGGACAAACATCACGCCTGCTCCCATGATTATGAAGACAACAGTGCCGACGTGAAACATTTTTATCAAATCAAAACGCATTTTATTCTCCTATGTTGTAAATAGTGATTATAGAATATCTTAGTTTTCAACACACATGAGAGTGGGCTGAACCATAAACCTATAGATATCTTTTTAATTTCTAATAATTAATATATGTCTTTATATGAAATAGGTTTGAGATAAAATACCATACATCGCTTTTCTTGTCAACAAAAACGTTAAATTGCCAGGGTTATTTAGTTTTCGGTTTTCTGTTATATTTTACATTTCAATATAACCATTTGTAGGTCGGGTAGAGCGAAGCGAAACCCATAAATCAACGGTATGAATGCCATCAGGCATTCCCCGGGTGTCAACTTAAGAAGATGTCTACGTTTTGATGAATGCTTTTCAACCCTTATGGTGATTGAAACTGTCCCATATTTAGTCCCGTAGGGACGATATGTTTATAGAAAAAATGTTACCCACCGCCTCTTGAGTTCCGTAGGAACGACATATCTGACTGGTGGCTGAGGCGACAACATACCGCCCCTACGGGGCTGAAGAGGGTTTTCCCTGTTTGAAAATTGCTTAAGTTGACACCTATGGATAGAGCGAAGCGAAACCCGACACGTCCCTTTTCTGTCGGGTTTCGCTTCGCTCTACCCGACCTACGATATAAACAACCAGTAATACTCATTGACTGATAATTCTTAAAACTAAATAGCCCTGTTAAATTGCTTATTCAATATTCACATAGACAGACACCAACTATTCATGTTATCATTGCAAAAAAGAAATAAAAGGAGATGGACATCATGGCAAATTCTATAACATTTCGTTGCTTGTTCACAGTCTTGCTTTTTTCAGTAGTTATGGTTTGGCCAGCATATTCGGTGGATGTAACCGTTGGATTGTTGGCAGGAAGTAACGAACTTGGAGAAGTTGAGGAAGCTGCCTACCAATGGGCAGACGACAATTTTCAAGCAACAATACTCACAGCGGACAACAATGGTGCTTTCAAGAATAAGGGCGGCACGGCAATAAAATTAGACCAATTCGCGGTGTTGTGGCTCTTCTATACAGAAACGAACAAGTTGCCTGAACCTTTGCTTGCAGACGCAACTAAAAAGGCAATTCTTGACTATATAGAAGCAGGTGGCGGTATATTTCTCTCAGCGCTCGGTCTCCGATACGTTGTAGACATCGGTGTTGAAGATGGCGGTAATCCACGAGTTTTTCAACCCCTTGGCAAAGGCCCACCCGAAATCGGTATTAAGCCAACGGCTGATGCCAAAGACCATCCAGCCTTCAAAGGATTTGATACCAACGGACCTATTTTTCTTACAAGCATGGCGCAGGCAGGTTTCACTGCAGATTTCATCAGTTTTAAAGCTGAACCACCCGGAGACCTGATACTTGGCACGAAGACACGCGGCGGTGGTGCTGGTGGTGGAGAACGTCCCTTTGTTGAATATGATGTGGAAGATGGAAAAATCATCACGCTTGGACATCATAACGGCGTTTACACAGATAACAAGTCGGAAGAAGGAGATAACCTCAGAAAACTCACAACCAATGTATTGAATTACCTTGCAGAGAATTCCGCATTTCTCGCTGTTGAACCCGAAGGGAAATTGACGACAACGTGGGGAAATCTAAAGTCTGTATTAAAATAGATTATGAAACAATCTTTGCAATAAATTAACCTGTAACATGCGGTTGTTACGGGTTAATTTATTGCTCGGACTGTCATATTAAAATACGGACGATTTACAAAATTGCCTCTTTATCTGTTTCTGTGGACGTACTACGATTAGATGTATTTAGGCTTGAGTGGTGCAGTGCCCAATAGATTGCTGCTGTGACCACACCCCCGATAAGTGTTGCTAACATCCATATTATAGATTCTACGAAAATTGGGGTGCCGAAACGTTTGGCATCTCGGTAGACTGCCACCGCAAACGTAATATGCACTATAATAGTCGTGATCCAAAACGCAACTATCCAAAAAACGCCAACCCCAAATGGAAACCCTATACCGCTAAAGTCAAAATTCATTTTCAATTTCTCCATGCTATTTTAAGTTTAGTATACTCCGTTTTTACCCAAGTGTCAAGAGTGTGTAAAATCTTCACATCTTGTTGTAGGGGCGGGTCCCTGTGCCCGCCCGTTGTCTCGGTTAGTTAATACCAATTCTAAAATACAATGTCCCATTTAACATACTGTAATTTAATGGAATATCAACACAAGAAAGAATGTAAGAGGCGCAATGAATTGCGCGACTGCGAACGCGTTTTTGGTAATGAGAAGTTATTATTTAGAAATGGTATAATACCAATTAACGTGATTCGTCTTGCTAAGTGTGCGGTTAGGAAACCGCACCTACCGTCGGAAAAAGATAAATTCCGTTAATTTGGTATAACATAGGCGAGGCACAGAGACCCCGCCCTACGATGTGTACGGGATTTGCCTACTAAATTGACGCCTATGGTGCTAAAATATATACACACCATAGGCGTCAATTTAGCGTCTAATTTTTCTTGTGGAGGCTTTGAAAACCTGATATTACAGATTGAGTTCCGTAGGAACGATATGTTTATAGAAACACGCCCAAACATTCTCTTGAGCTCCGTAGGAGCGACATATAAGACAGGACACATATCGCCTCTACGAGGCTCAAAATGGGTAACCTTGTCCGCTATAAACATACCGCCTCTACGAGGCTACACACACCCTAAAAACAAAATTAAATTCCTTAAATTGACACCTACTCCGAAATACATTTTGACAACAACCTTTATTTCTGCTACTATGACTGCCGGTTCTTACTGTAATCAAATTTAATGTCTATTAACATTCCAACTAAATATGAAAATATCTGAAATACAAACCACTTTAGCAACATTAGGCCTTGATGCTTGGCTTCTATACGATTTTCGCGGTATCAACCCAATTTCACAAAACGTAGCAGGTTTGACAGGTGCAAACATCACTCGACGTTGGTTTTGCCTAATTCCCGCGCAAGGCGAACCAAAATGGCTAATTCATCGGATTGAAACATCAAATTTCACCGAGGTGCCGGGAGCCGTTTCGCTTTACGCTGGATGGCAGGAACTCAACGAGGAGATGAAATCTTTGCTCAGTGATGTCAAATCGGTTGCGATGGAGTATTCGCCTAATGCATCAATCCCTTACATTTCACGTGTAGACGCTGGAACGTTGGAGTGGATTCGTTCTTTTGGAATTGAGGTGCATTCCTCAGCGGAACTCGCGCAATATGTTGAAGCGCGTCTGAGCGAAGCACAGTACGAAGGGCATCAAAAATCAGCAAACTTAATCCTACAAGCAAAAGACTATGCCTTCGCTTGGATTGGCAACCAACTTAAGGCTGGCAATACAATCACTGAATACGATGTTCAGCAACAGATTCTCAACCAGTTTGATCAAATGGAGCTGGTAGCTGATCATCCACCCATCGTCGCTGTCAATGCGAATAGCGGCGACCCACATTACGCGCCTACCAAGACTCACACACAACAGATTAAAGCGGGAGACTTTATCTTGATTGATTTATGGGCAAAGCAGAAAGACTCCGACGCTGTTTTCGCTGATACAACGTGGGTGGCTTACGCCGGAACAACCGTTCCTGACCAGTATGTTGAAATATTTGAAATTGTGAAGGAAGCGCGGGATAGGGCTGTGGCGTTCATCCGTGAAAAATGGGCAGCAAACGAACCGATTCCCGGCTACGCAGTTGACGATTGTGTCCGTGGATACATAACTGAAAAGGGATATGGAGAATACTTTATCCACCGCACCGGACACAACATCGGTACTGTTATCCATGGAAACGGTGTAAATTTGGATAATTTGGAAACACAAGATGCAAGGTTACTTATTCCGGGCATCTGTTTCTCTATAGAACCGGGGATCTATCTCACCGATTTCGGCGTTCGGACTGAAATTGACGTCTATTTAGCCGGAGAAGGGAGAGATGGCGTAGTATTGACAACCGCGCCCGTTCAAAATCAGGTATTGCCTCTGCTGTAACTTTATAATTCCGCTTTTTCAAATCTTTTAAAATGTGCGCAAAGTATATCCGTGTGTTAAGGATCCACTGTTCCGCATACGCCGTAGCCAGAAGCGGCAACGCGATTGTTAAACGTTGGGTATTAAGAAGCCACTGCTCCGCATACGCAGCAAAGTCTGTCTCTACTAATCCTGTACAACCAAGTGTATAGATTACATAACGTTTGTCATCACGCCGTGCTTCTCTAACCTCAAGTGCCGTTTTAAGGGACATGCGTCTGTTACTGTCAATTTCGAATACCCAGAAAAAATAATCCTCGTTGTGCGCAAGATAACCGATTTCCACTTCAAGGCGATGAGGTGTCTCAGTTGGAATCGGAATTGCCTCCAAATCCCGATTGACTAAAATCGGGTATAGTGCCGCGAAAAATATCTGTTCTAATCCGAGCGGTTGTTCCACATGGTTGAGGATTTCCAATAGTATTTGTTCATCTTGTGGTTGGCGCAGTTCAAGACAACTTTTTGAAAAAACTTCATCACGCAAGGCGTGCATTTCGGGGGCAGCATTTTCTGCCAACGGTTTCAGTTCTCCCACTAATCTAAGAATACGACGACGTTTCGGCAAAACGCGCCACAATACCCAACGCGTCAAAGCTTGCCATGTCTCCTTTTCAATCAATAGTGACAAAAACGCTTTCACGGCAGTAAAAGCTTGTTTAAAAATACTTTCAGATGCCAGACCTCTTCGTTGGTTCGCCATAATTTTTTTTGACTTTTCTCCCCCAATGTGTTATATTTTAATTGTTTTTCTTATTATATGATTTCTGAATGTCCATTTTCATTAATAAAAAACATGTTTGTAGTCGCGCAATTCATTGCGCCTCTTACATTCATCGGTAGGCGGTGAATGCCATACGCGCATTCATACCGTTGATTTGGAGGTTTCCT
>JAPPMR010000796.1 GCA_028818995.1 Candidatus Poribacteria bacterium
TGACAACTTGGGTCAACAGAATTCTCCCAAAATGTATCTCATTGGTCTGTTCAGCCTATCGGATGCTCAGAAAAAACTTCTTGAACGGCGTAATATCGTTTTAGTCGATCTATCTGAATACCCTGATGTAAATGGAGATCACTACAAGGCATTGAAGCAGTTTCTTGATTACCTGCTCTCAAGAAAGGCAGAAGATAACAGGCTTGGATGGCCAGAAGATGGTGTACTCCTAAGTCCTGATCAGCAATCTGAAAAGTTAGCACAGCTTACCAAACTTCTTCCTGTTTGGAAAAAACAACGTCTTTTATATCCAGGATGGGTAGTTGTTCCCGAAGACCGCCGTGGCTCGCTTTGGTCATTTACCAAATACTGGATCAATTATCTCTCTGAACAAGACAATATTTCTAACTTTATTGATCTCCAGTTTGTCTTTGAGCTGAATTGGCGTATGGAGAAATGTCTATGTCCAATTCTCGACGAGCAAGCAACATTTTTTGAAGCAATACTGAATCGGTATTTACCTCTATCAGATATAGACCTGTCTCTTGAACAAATTTCCGCGATCCCAGAGGAGATGAACTCACAAGAGCTAAATAAAAGTGACATCAGGAACATGTGTCATTATCTGCTCCTGTCGATGATGCGCTATTATCGTGAAGAGGGACTTTTGGAAAAGTGGGAAACATTTCGTGACAAGATTCAGCAAGATATGGTGAATCTATCCTCAGAGCATAAAGCGGGCTTTCACTATGAATGCGCCCTTTATGCATTTTTTGGATTGAATTTGCCGGGACTCAAAAAACAACTTGCAGAATGGTCGGTTAATGAATCTTTGCCATTTTGGGAGGCAAAAAGGGCGGGATTGCTTGCCGAAATTGGGCAAATCGATGAAGCAAAAAAAATTCTTGAAAACTCACTGATAAATATCCGGTCCAAACTGAATCTCAAACCCATTACAACGGATTACTCTTTAGTTTCACAGGAAGCGTTTGTAATGCTGTTACTGAAATATGTACAAATGTCTATTTCTTCCATTCAGACTGGGAGATCAGAATCAAATTTTCAAGAACTTGAAAGAGAATTTACAGATCGTTGGAATACACTTAAACAATATAAATGTGACCCTCAGAATGAACTGAAGATGTTTGAACGCTCTCTTGAACGGCCACCAGAAAAACGATCACAGGTAACAAAAAAGAAAGAATTTGACATCGGACGGTTTACACAAACCCACCATTTTAACCGTTGGAATAGTGAAGCATTGACAGCATATAGCTTCCTACGGTTTTGTGAAGATGCGGGCATACCGTTCAGAATACCTGGAGTCACTGTAGTAAAAAATACTGCGGAGGGAACATTGTCCCGTATTGCGGATTATTCGCCGTACTGGGCAATGGTCAGCATGGTACGGATTGGAGATGCAAAGGTTATTGATGAGATTTTCAATCGTGCGTCGCTATCTCATATAGAGATAGCTGCTGCTGATAGTCTTATTGCGCAGTATCTAAAAACCCTTGAGCAAAGCATTGCCGATATCCGATCAGGAAACAGCTTTTATGGAGATAATTTCGGTATCATATTGGCAAAAGTCGTTCCAGAAATCTTATCCAGATTGTGTTGTAAATGCTCACTTGGTGCTAAGGGAAAGCTTCTCGATTTTCTACTTGGAGTCTATCAGTCAGAACACAGAAGTAACTACGGTGGAATACAGAACCTGACCAAAAGACTTCTGATCGCTTTTTCAGTTCAGCAGCGTTTTGATTTGATTCCAAAACTGCTGGATTTCCCAGTTCTTGGAAATCTTAATCCTCTTGAGGAAAGCGAATTTATTGATCCCTTTCAATGCCTCGAATTGGACAGGGAACTCACTGAAAAAGGGGATAAACCGATAATTCCATATGAAAAAATAGAGGGCCTACTTGAGAAGGCATTATCTAATGATGCAAATGTTAGAGAATGGGTGGTGCTCATACTTGTTAATTTGTACGACTTGGGATTGCTGGACTCCGACCAGACAGATAGATTCACTGATGTACTCTGGATACGAC
>JAPPMR010001011.1 GCA_028818995.1 Candidatus Poribacteria bacterium
CTGCGTTGAGGACACGGGTTTCCTTTGCTGGATATATTTTGATAAGTTTTGCGTTATCGTCTTTGCATTTAGAGAGTTACTTTCGATTTTCGGTGTGTTTGGGATCGGTTTTCTCTTTTCATACTGATATTATATCAAGTTCTGTGAATGATCAGAGGTTTTTGTGGCGATAGGAACAATAGATATCCAATATATTGACAATAAGTTTGCAGGAAAAGTTGTAGTTGATACGTTTTTTGCATCTTGGATGAGCGTGCATTTTGTTGTCAGTCTGTTGGTTGACGCGATTTTTTGGAGTCTTGGTAAAGATAGAAATCATTGCAGAATTGGATGGTTCTGATTAAACATTAATTATTTGAAATTACAAAATCAAAAATTGTTGAAAAAAATTTGTAATTCAGAATTTTAGAGGTTAAAATTACTCAACTAATTTCTAAAGTATATTTTAAAATCAAATACGATCTTAAATTATGTTTTACGATACTCAAAAATTCAGAAACCGATATAGTAGAATCACGTTGTTAACCAAAAGTTGTATCAATGCATGAATAGATTTTGATGTTAAAACCTGATTTATGTTTTTTCGCTCTTATGTGTCTAAACATATACTTGATCTGTTTTTTTAAAGGTAGATCATCTATTTTAGCAAAATGTCCTATCTGAAGGAATTGGATCATTTAGTATTAGGTTTTACCTATTGTTAGTTAGGAGGATGTTCCCAACCCAGTGCTCGCGTACTCAGCGTTGTTTATTGTTCTGAAAATGCTCCACTTGGACTTTGTGCATTAACGTTTTAATGTTCACTAAAAGAAAATTACGGAAGTGGAGTAAAGCTGATTGTGGAAAGATTCCATGATAGTGGCATGCTTTGCTGTGAAGTGCATCTTGGCGATTTTAAGGCAAACTCATATAGATTGAGCCAAGCATGCAAGCAAAGTTAGGTCATTTGTACCGACACCAATAAATATGCATACGCTAAAAGGTGAACAAGGGGAATTTGCTCACCCAATAATATTAAAAGAAAAATGTTTAATTTTGTTTGTAGTAATATTCTTTGTAGTTTTTTCAATGCCAGCGGACAGCCAATTTACTGACTTACCGAAAAATGTGAAGTTCGTAGACATTGGTGTAACTGGTAATGGTGTCGTACAAACGCTTTCCTTGACCTCGGTGTTCCCGTTAAGTAATATCAACGGTTGGGCAGGATTTTTTGGGTCCCGTGTTTCAGGTGAAGAAGGCGTAATTTCTGAAATGTTTAAATTCCACATTGAAGGTGAGATAGAAGTCAAAAAATACGAGTTTGAGATATTTTCTTATTTCGAACGTAACATTACCGACGGGAATGCATTGACAGCTCAATTAGGTGGGGCAATTGAACCGGGGAAATATGAGAAAGGTTCTTTCAGTGTTACTTCTAACTTTGGTTACTTTGTTGAAAATATTCAACCCTTTGACAATTTCGCAATAAGAAAATTTGATCCAACTTCATTTAGATGGTTAATATCTTCTTCTGTAGATTGGAAAAAACTCAATACGGAATTAACTTTTACACCAGAAATAGGATTTAAAAACTATAGAGTCTGTGCAGAGCCTGTCGTATCGTTTGATCTCACAACTCGTTTGGAGTTGCGATTAAGTGGTGCTTTAACTTACAATAGTGAGCCATTAACAGATAATATAAAATACAATTATATGTCAATTTTGCGGATTACTTTATAGCGGCGTGCCGCTATTTAGATATTAAATCACATCAAGACATAATTTTGATGGGTTGACACTCCATTCCATTGGAGTGTCATTCTTTTTTAACTACACATTGATCGCAAGATACCATTCTGCATATATACAAGACCACTCTTTTGACATATTTCTTGACATTTAGGCACTTAAAAGATAATATATATACGTTCTTTCTCTTTGTAATACATAAATAGAGCGTATATCGTAAATAGGATTTGTTGGTTCGTTATGAGTTGATTCTCTTTGTAGGAGGGAACTCCGGGGAATGCCAAAAGGCATTCATACCGTTGATTTGGATT
>JAPPMR010000071.1 GCA_028818995.1 Candidatus Poribacteria bacterium
CGTATATAGTGTCTGCGAGCAACGATTGGTCTGGGATCAAGATAGTTTTTAATTTGTTCACTTACCCGCTGAATATCTGCAACTGTCCGTTCTGCATTCTTATAGGCGGCATCCAAGTCTACACTGGTATGGGGCCAAAGACACAAACCACCGGCAATACCTCGATCATGCAACACGCGTTTCTTACGTTTCAGTGTATCTATAGCGTCTCTGACACGTTGATGTGCATATTTCCTTGTTTGTCTTGACACAGCCTTCACAATTAGTGTCTCAGTTGGAAGCAGGTCATTAGCGTTCAATAGATTTAACGTCCCAACTGTTTTTAGCACTTCCATTTCCAAGTCATCATTGGGTGTGTAACCAGAAATCACGGAATCGACAACACTCCAATGCGTTTGGATGCTGGTAAAATTAGCGGAATGGCTCAGATTTGCGCGAACATAATCGTAGAAATCGTGGATGCGATATAGTTGGGAATTTTTAAGGGGACACTGCGAAGCGTAAACTTGTAGACCGAATGGCTCCGAAGATTGAAGGAAACTGAACAGCGATCTTTCATTCTGTCCAAAGCGATGCAGCGCTCGCACGATAACAGGAACGGCTAACGGGTCTAACGGAAACAATTTCGCAGCTTCATCTAACAATTCATTACGTAGCTGGACGGGGCCATACCACCCATGCTTAAGGGCATATCCCATTCGAGATATTGCTTCTTTTCGGCGTGCATCGGGAACGTCTTTTATCTCGATTCCCAAAGCAGCTGATAATAAATAAAGGACTTGTTCAAGCGGTTGATTAAAGAGGATTTCTTCAAATCGTCCAGACGATCAGCATAGGCACTGAATCCCTGATGTAAAATCCCTAACAGAAATAAAGGCGTATTGCCACTACGGGAGGATGCTTCTGCTAGTTGTTGAAGTAGATAAATGTCCTGACGATCTGGATACATTGCCGCAAATTCAAGAAATTTGCCTAATTCATCCAGGATAAGAAGAATCCCCGATTCTTTAGATTTTGCCTTGATAAATTGGCTAAACTCAATAAAACCTTCAACAATTTCTTTATCCGTAATATTTGGGATCTCACTCCGTTCGTTTTGAGATATCCTAGTTTTGCTTTGCGACCCTATATCTTCCTCCGAGATCTCTAAAATACGCTGAAGTCCCAGTGGAAATTGCGCTTTGGAACCTTTAGGAAAAGTAGTAACAAGAGAATTTTGTAAAGCCGATAGGAGAGCAATTCTCAACGGAGAACGACTCCCGGTGATCAAGATTGGTAGTAGATTCAAATTGCCTGGAAAGAAACCGTTAACTTGAATTGACTTTCGCAATTCTTTAAGCAGTCCGTTCTGATGCCCCGCAAACAGATGAGCCAAAACTAAGGCAAAACTTGATTTGCCTGTGCCATAATCTCCGGTTAACCGCCATGCCCGCCTAGTGGAATTTGCTAAGAGTCCTTCAGCCAAACGTTCCACACAAGATTTGGTAAAATCCGTCAATATGTATCCTGCACAACTCTCCGGGTTGGTAAAATCTCGCTCAAGATGTGCTGAGCGTAAGAAACGAGGGTTTGTATGAAATAAACGGGCTATTGTGTTATTCAAAGGCTAATTTCCTTCCGGATAAATAGCATCCAACAGATTTTTTTTAACATTTCTTTGTTTTTGAATTTGACTTGAAGTCGCGGATTCACGAAAACGCATTGCACCATCTGTGAAGTCTTCAATCTCTTCTAAACGGTCCCGAATTTCTTGTTCTGACAATTTGAAAACTTGACCGAGGCTACCATGTCCAGAAGCGATTTCCTGAAACTGCAATGATTTTTCATTAGGGTGATAATTATTCCAAAAATCGTCTAAGCAATAAAAAAAAAGTGGCTGGCTAATTTGCGGTTTAGGATCTCGGTTGAAGGTATAAATGGGTTCCCTTTTTCCGTTATCGTCTGACGCTGTTTCGCCAATCTGCCGAATTAAATCCAGCTCAGTCAACGGACAATCGAGGTTATCTTCAAGTACGACATCTTTTTTCC
>JAPPMR010000767.1 GCA_028818995.1 Candidatus Poribacteria bacterium
CCGGATATTTCTCCAAATTACCGAATTAATAAATTAATCCTCATCAAAGCGCGCCTACCAGTCGGGAGTATCTACGTCTCATAATACTACAGATTTTTCTGCATCCATGCAAAACTTTTCCGTTGTCCAGTGCCATCGTTCTCTCTACCTTCATATTCACAACACCAGACTCCATCATAGCCAGCATCCCTCAGACAATTGATTGCCTTCGCAAGATCAATTTCGCCTTCACCGAGTGCTTCGCCACGATAATTCCCGCGTGAACCTGTTCCATCTTTCAGATGTGTGTGTAATGTCCAAGGCGCAATAATTTCATAATATCTGCCGACTGTTTCTAAATCATGACCCGCCCAACGATAATTCATGGTGTCCATATTCGCACCGACATGTTTAGACCCGACACGTTCAAACAGCTCCACCTGCAGATCGCCATCGTTGGTAACCAGACCGTGGTTATCTACTGCCAAATAAATATCGTCCTTTTCAGCAAATTCAAGGCAACGGGTTAAACATCCTGCCATTGCTTCAACCCATCGATTTTCTGGCACAGAATCCTTCATAGAGCCACCTTCTGTCCGAAGAACTGAAGTGCCAACCCGTTTTGCGAGTCCTGCGATGCGTTCCATCCGCTCAACTTGTGCTTGGATAACTTCCTCTTCTAACACAACAAAATCGTTTCCTGCACCAAGTGCTGAGACCTGCAAACCGTAAGACTCAACTTGTTCGCGCACTGCCTCAGCATCTTTTTCAGGATCAGCTGTGTCCGATTTCCAAACATCACCGATCGAGAGTTCAACGTATCCAAAACCTGTTTCACTCGTGAATTTTAGAAAGTCATCAAGCGATTTACCAGCATAGTTGTAATGAATAAGACCAAGTTTTGACATGATTTTATTTCGTCCTTTTCCAAAAAGATTCCTTGCATCTGTAATGTCTTTATGCTATAATACCTTTATTAAGAGATAAGTGTCAAGCAGTTTTTGCAAATGCTGGAGAAGTTATAGGAAAGATAATGGAGAACTACAATCTTTTTACAGACCCTAAGTTACCCGCCATCTATGAAAAAGTCAAGATGGAAGAGAGACTCACTTTTGAAGACGGAATCACGCTTTACGAAAGCCCTGATATTACGGGCGTCGGTTTTATCGCGAACCATAGCCGTGAACGCATAAACGGAAACGTCACATACTACAATATCAATCAACATATAGATTATTCCAACGTGTGCATACTTCATGCGCGGTGCCATTTTTGTGCTTTTGCTCGAAAAAATATGCAAACAGAAGGCGCATGGGAGATGAGTGTTGATGAGTTCTTAGACAAAGCGATGTACTCAATCGAGCATGGATGCACCGAAATTCACAGCGTCGGCGGTTTACACCCGAAACTCCCATTTGACTACTATCTGCAGATTATCCGTGGACTCAAAGAACGGATGCCTGATGTCCACCTCAAATTCTTCACCGCTGTTGAAATTCATCATTTTTCTCGTATCTTTAAAATGTCTGTAGAAGATGTTTTAAAACAACTCCGAGAGGCAGGATTAGATTCGTTACCAGGTGGCGGTGCAGAAATCTTTGCAGAAGAAACGCGTGAAAAAATCTGTCCCGGTAAACTGAGCGCTGAAGGATGGCTTGAAATTCACGACATTGCGCATCGACTTGGTATACCGACGAACGCAACAATGCTCTACGGACACCTCGAAACAAATGAGGATAGGGTTGACCATTTCATCAGGTTACGGGAACAGCAGGATAAATCAGGCGGGTTCGTCACGTTTATTCCGCTTGCATTCCACCCCGCTAACACGCGCATGGCTTATCTCCCTTCAACATCGGGCTTAACTGACTTGCGAAACATCGCAGTATCCCGTCTGATGCTGGACAACATGCCACATATCAAAGTTTATTGGATTATGACAGGGTTAAAAACCGCACAAATAGCACTTAGTTTCGGGGCAGATGATATTGATGGAACGGTGACAGAGGAAAAGATCACACACATGGCAGGGGCAGATAC
>JAPPMR010000408.1 GCA_028818995.1 Candidatus Poribacteria bacterium
CTTAAAGAAAAATCACTTGCAGCGTACCGAAACGGAATTGTTGACATCATTATGCCAGAGGAAAATGAGAAAGACCTTGAAGATGTCCCAAGTGAAATCAGGGAAAACATCAAATGGCATCAAGTCAACGATATAACGCAAGTCTTGGAATTAGCATTAGTAAAAGAAGACGATACCGAAAACGAACCTGGCGGAATTGCGCCAGCCGCAGAAGACGCAACTTTACAGAATCCAGACACAATCGGACAAACTGGAAACTGATAAAACTTAAGATTTTTCCTGTAGGAGCGATCTCCGAATCGCGACTTTTATCCGCAAAATTTCGGTAGACACTCCAATATTTACCCTCTCATGAGAAAATGCGAGTAGACAAATTTCTCCAAATTTCAAGACTCGTTAAACGCCGGGCAACTGCAAACACATTGTGTAGTCGAGGCAATGTTTTAGTCAACATGAACCCAGCAAAGGCAGGCAAAACACTCAATGTTGGCGATCGCATTACAATAATTTCAGACCCGCTCCCCTTGGAGAAAGCAGAAGAATTAACCTACGAGGTGCTCGAAATACCGACAGGTAATGTGTCCAAAACCCGTGCGGCAACACTGTATCGTCTTGTTAAATAGGTCTTATAGTGAACTTTAAAATAAAGGGACACATTTTCTGTAGGCGGTGAATGCCTAAATGGCGTTCATACCGTTGATTTCGATCTCCGAATCGCGACAAGACACAATGATAGTCGGGAATCGGAGTACCCTCCTACAACTCAAAATGTCCTGTTAATTCTAAAGGTTACTATAGTTAGAATATCACAAAATTGTTGTTAATGGCTCGATTTTAATTGTGCCCACTGTGTGGTAAATCTATTTTTGGCAGATATCAATCCTTTCAAACGGGTTGTAGTGAGCGTTTGACGCACACCTGCAAAAGACACATCTTCAATCTGGTAGTAATACTCAACATTAGGTTTAGCCGTTATGTCTGTCCACGTATAGGAACTGCGTATGCCTGTGGTGCCAGCACCTTGGATGAGTTTTGGGTTAACCCTTACAAACGGACCTTGTTTAGATTGACTGCGCAGGATATTGAAGCCCGCATTATCTAATTCTGATTCAGTAATCCAACTTAGAATTATTAGTCCGTTTTTAGTTTTACTTAATTGAGCATTAAACGAAGAGAGTGTAACAGGCAAAGGTTCTCCATCCTCTGTTCTATAACCTGGAGTTCCTATATCAGTATATCTGCCGTAATAATACTGATTTCTTTTTTCAATCAGATGTTTAGCTTTCTCAGCGGGAAACCAACCGTATTCTTTTATACCGAAAGAAAAATTATATTCTTGTGACCTAATAGATTTTAGTCTCCTAATCAAAGAAATTCTTTTTTCCCGAACAACCCGAGGTATTTTCCAAGCGATTTCGTTCTCTTCGTTTAGATTACCAATACGATCAACGGGATTACCTTCAGCATCTTGTAATTCCAATACAAGTCCTTCATAATTCCAGAGATTTTTACGGTTTGATCCTAAAGCATAAGTTTTTTCTGCTAAACCTCTGGAAATTCTGTCCCTGGAATTTAGCGTTGCAAAACTCACTATTAAACCTGTTTCTTTACCCTCTATTATAAAAGATTTTGAAATCACATGAGATTCCAATATGTGAATCGCATTTTTATCATCCAAATATCTACCGACAATTTTCCATCCATTTATATCAATGTCTTGATCCATAGTATTATATAGTTCTATCCATTGAGGATACTTTTCAGGACGATCTAACATAAACTCACTAAACACGACTTTCCCAACACCTTCCTTTTCATAATCAAAAGGAATTTTAGTGTAATCTGGCTCTGGTTGTGGGTTCGACTTTACAGGTTGTTGTTGCGATGGCAGTTCCTGTTCTTGTTGTAGTGGCTCAGATTGCTGTTGTTCTCCCTGTTCCTGCTGTGGTGGAGTATCTTGTTGCACAGGTTGTTGTTGCGATGGCAGTTCCTGTTCTTGTTGTAGTGGCTCAGATTGCT